>JBDTVO010000011.1:0-22466 GCA_040007135.1 Devosia sp.
CGGCCACGAGGGACTCGCGGGCCGTCGTGAGGACGATGACCGCGCCATCGGCCCAGCGGCCAAAGCGGGGAAGACTGCCGGGGCCCAGGACGACGAGCGCTGGCTCGCCGGCCGCGGCGATGAGGACGGCGGCCTCGGCAATGCGGGCGATTTCGACGTCGTGCAGATCGTCTTCGGTGGCGCGGGGCGATGGCCGGGGGCGCCAGCCGGCGGGATCGAGCGAGGGCAGCGCGGGGTCGGACAGCCCCACGATGCGATCCGCCCCTGCCCGCAACTCGCCGCGGTCAACGTCGGGCGCCGCAGCATCAGGGTCGATGACCACGATGGCGCCGCCGACATAGACGCGAAAGGCCGTGGCGCCGAGCCAGGTCAGCTTCATCGAGCTTGTCTCCGCATCCGGGCACGGCTACCGGGAGCCATGGAGGATGCTCGATCCATCGCCGAACTGCCCCCGTCAGGCAAGCTGCTCGGGCTCGACCTCGGGACCAAGACGATCGGCGTCGCGGTTTCGGATGGGTTGCGGTTCACGGCAACGGCGCTGGAGACCATCAGGCGCAGCAAGTTTACTGCCGATGCCGCGCGCCTCATTGAATTGATTGATGAAAATGCAGCAGTCGGGCTGGTGCTGGGCCTGCCGCTCAACATGGACGGGTCGGAGGGACCGAGGGTCCAGTCGACTCGGGCCTTTGCCCGCAATCTGCGCCCCCGGATCGCGATCCCGATCGTGTTCTGGGACGAGCGGCTGTCGACCGCGGCGGTCGACCGGATGCTGATCGAGGGCGGAACGCGACGGGACCGACGGGCGGAGGTCATCGACAAGCTGGCCGCGACCTACATCCTCCAGGGCTTTCTGGACCGGCTAAGGATAAGTCCTTGAGGCCGCTTGCCCCTCCCCCGGGGCTGGGCTAGACCCCGGCCGCACGCGGGACGGAGCGGTATGGCGAACGCCCAGGAAGGTCCGACGACCCCGGCCGGCTCACCGGCCAAGCGCCCGTTTCTCCATCGCAATCTGCTCGGCATATCGCAGCTCAATCCGCACGAGATTCTCGAACTGCTCGACCGCGCCGAGGCCATGATCCCGGTGTCGCGGCAACAGCGGAAGTCGCTGCCGACGCTGCAGGGCAAGACCCAGATCAACCTCTTCTTCGAGCCCTCGACGCGGACGCAGGCGAGCTTCGAGATCGCCGGCAAGCGGCTCGGGGCGCAGGTCACCAACATGTCGGTGAAGACCTGGTCGGCTGCGCCGTCATCAACGCCGGCGACGGGTCGCACGAGCATCCGACGCAGGCGCTGCTCGATGCCTTGACCATTCGCCAGCACAAGGGGCGGCTGGCTGGGCTGACCGTCGCGATCTGCGGCGATATCGCAAACTCCCGGGTTGCCCGCTCGAACCTGCTGCTGCTGGGGGCGCTGCAGGTGCGGACGCGCGTCATAGCGCCCAAAACCCTGCTGCCGCTTGGGATCGAGGCGCTGGCGAGCGAGGTGTTCACCGACATGCGCGAGGGCCTCGCAGGCGCCGACGTGGTGATGATGCTGCGGCTCCAGCATGAGCGTGCGGGCGGCCGGCTGGTCCCGTCGGTGCGCGAATACTACCGGTTCTACGGGCTGGATGCCGAGAAACTGGCGCTGGCGCGGCCGGATGCCATCGTCATGCATCCGGGGCCGATGAACCGCGGGGTCGAGATCGATCCGGCGATTGCCGACGGTCCACGCTCGGTGATCAACGAGCAGGTGGAGATGGGCGTCGCGGTGCGCATGGCGGTGCTCGATGCGCTGCTGGCCGAGCCGTCGCAGGTGACGGCATGACGGCGCTGGTGATTGCCAACGCGCGGGTGGTCGATCCCGCGTCAGGTACCGACCGGCACGGCTCGGTACTGGTCCGGGATGGGCGGATCGAGTCAGTGGCTGACGGCGCGGCACCGGGCGCTCCCGAGGGCGCGCAAGTCATTGATGCCAAAGGCATGGTCCTCGCTCCGGGACTGATCGACATGCGGGTGTTCACCGGCGAGCCGGGGCATGAGTATCGGGAGACGCTGGCCTCTGCGGCCGAGGCTGCGGCAGCGGGCGGCGTCACCAGCTTCGTGCTGATGCCGGATTCGATGCCGGTGGTGGACGACGGGGCGATCGTCGACTTCATCGTGCGACGCGCCGCGGCCACGTCGAAGGTCAATATCCTGCCGTCTGCGGCCCTGACATTTGGCCTTAGGGGACAAGAAATCACCGAATTCGGCCTGCTGCGGGAGGCCGGCGCCGTGTGCCTGACGGATGGACGCAATGCGATCCAGTCGGCTGGAGTGATGCGAGCCGTGATGGGCTATGCGGCGAACTTCGACATGGTGGTCGCGCCGCATGTCGCCGATGCGTCGCTGGCGGCCGATGGGGTGATGAACGAGGGCACGCTGGCGACGATCTCGGGGCTGCGGGGCATTCCCCGCGAGGCCGAGACGATCCCCCTGGCGCGAGACCTGCAGCTCGCGGCGCTGACGGGGGTGCGCTATCACGCCGCGCAACTGTCGACCGCCGGCTCGGCCGAACTGGTGGCTGCGGCAAAGCAGCGGTCGGCGCGGGTTTCGGCGGGAATCTCGATCAACAACCTGTCGCTCAACGAGAACGATGTCGCGCCCTACCGGACGTTCTTCAAACTCAGCCCGCCGCTGCGATCCGAGGATGACCGGCAGGCGATGATCGAGGCGCTGAAGGCTGGCGTCATCGACGTCATCCATTCGGCGCACGATCCACAGGACTCGGAGGTCAAGCGCCAGCCGTTCGCCGAGGCGTCCGAAGGCGCCATCGGACTCGAGACGCTGCTCGCTGCGGCGCTGCGGCTGGTGCATTCGGGCGACGTGCCACTGATGACGGTGCTGCGCGCCATGACACAACGGCCGGCGGAGATCCTCGGCCTCGCGTCCGGGCGGATTGCGGCGGGGGCGCCGGCCGACCTGATCCTGATCGATCCAGACTATCCGTGGGTCGTGGCAGAAGCGGAACTGCGGTCGCGGTCGCACAACACCGCGTTCGAGGGGGCCCGCATGCAGGGCGCGGTGATGGAAACCTTCGTTGCGGGGCGCTCCGTGTTCCGCCACTCTGGGTGGCTGGAGGGGCGCAAATGATCGGCTACATCCTCGCGGCGGTGTTTGGCTACCTGATCGGCTCGGTGCCGTTCGGGCTGCTGATCACGCGAGCCGCCGGGCTCGGCGATGTGCGGAACATCGGCTCGGGCAATATCGGTGCGACCAACGTGCTGCGCACCGGACGGCGAGAGCTGGCGGCGCTGACCCTGGTGCTCGATGCTGCCAAGGGGTTCATGGCAGTGATGCTCGCCCGCTACCTGTGGCCGGGCGATGCCGCGTATGTGGCTGCGATCGCCGTGTTCCTTGGCCATTGCTATCCGATCTGGCTCGGCTTCAAGGGCGGCAAAGGGGTCGCGACGTTCATCGGTGTCCTCTTGGCGCTGGCGTGGCCGGTGGGTGCGGTCTTCTGCGCCGTCTGGCTGCTGATCGCACTGACGCAGAAGATGTCGTCGCTGGCCGCGCTGACGGCCGCCGTGACGGCACCGATCTTTGCCTACGCCGCGTGGCTGATGGGGTGGGCGGACGGTGGGATCACGCTGGCGGCGACGGTCGCCTTCCTCGCGGCGCTGCTGATCTACAACCACCGGGCGAATATCGGGCGACTGCTCAACAACACCGAGCCCAAGATCAACCTCGGCACGAAGCCGCAGTGATGGGCAAGGCGGCGGGCACAATGCTTGCGCCGTCCCAGAAGCTGGCCTGGCTCAGGCTGATCCGCACGCCCAATGTCGGGCCGGTGACGTTCCGGCAATTGCTGAACCGGACGGGCTCGGCCGAGGCGGCAATCGCCGAGCTGCCCAGGCTTGCGAGCCGCGTCGGGGTGGGCACCAAGGTCCCGACGCAGGCGCAGGCGGAAGACGAAATCGACGGTCTCGAACGGCTCGGCGGGCGGCTGGTCGCGTCGGGTGAGCCGGGTTATCCGCCGCTGCTGCGGTTCATCTCGGCTGCACCTCCCCTGCTCTCGGTCATCGGCAGCGAGCACCTCGACCTCGGGAGGACGGTCGCGCTCGTCGGGGCGCGCAATGCCTCAGCGGCGGGGCAGAGGATGACCGCGATCCTCGCCGGCGGCCTGGGCGCGGCCGGGTTCGTTACCGTGTCGGGTCTTGCCCGCGGCATCGACGCGGCGGCGCACAAGGCCTCGCTGACGACCGGCACGGTGGCGGTGCTGGCCGGTGGGCTCGACCAGATCTATCCGGAGGAGAACGTCCCCCTCGCCCGCAGCATCGCCGACAATGGCGGCATGCTGGTGAGCGAGATGCCGCTGGGCTGGTCGCCCCGGGCGCAGGACTTCCCCCGCCGCAACCGGATCGTCTCCGGGCTGGCGCTGGGTGTGGTTGTCGTCGAGGCCGCCAAGCGCTCGGGTTCGCTGATCACGGCGCGGCTGGCGCTCGAGCAGAACCGCGAGGTGTTCGCGGTGCCCGGCTCGCCGCTCGACCCACGGGCCGAGGGCGGCAACCATCTGATCCAGGAAGGCGCAAAGCTGGTGACGTCGGTGGCCGATATCGTCGAGAGCCTCACCCAGGCCGACCCGGCGCGAAGCAGCTTCCTCGAGCCGGACTGGGAGCCGGATTTCGGCGTCGAGGCCGTGGCCGATGCCGAGCCGGGCTCCGGCGATCGGGAGCGGCTGCTCGAGGCGCTGAGCCCGGCGCCGGTGCAGGTCGATGTGCTGATTGCCACCACCGGGCTGTCGGTTCCGGCGATTCAATCACTGCTGCTGGAACTCGACCTGGCGGGCCGGATCGAGTGGTCGAGCGGGCAACTGGTCGCCCTCCGGCCGTGAGGGCACAACAAATCTCCCCCTTTAGGGGGAGGTGCGGCGAGAGCCAGACCGCAGGTTGACAGGTGGGGTCGGCTTGACCATTTTCCGCCGCGTTCACGCCCCCTCCGAAAGCATCATCGTATGAAACTGGTCGTCGTCGAAAGCCCGGCCAAGGCAAAGACAATCAACAAATATCTGGGCAAGGACTACGAAGTCCTCGCCAGCTACGGCCATGTGCGCGACCTGCCGGCCAAGGACGGCTCGGTGCGTCCGGACGAGGACTTCGCGATGGACTGGGAGGTCGATACGGCCTCACGGAAGCGGCTCAGCGACATCGGCAACGCGCTTAAGGACGCCGACGAGCTGATCCTCGCGACCGACCCCGATCGCGAAGGCGAGGCGATCAGCTGGCACGTGCTCGACGTGCTGCGGCAAAAGAAGCTGATCAAGGACAAGCCGGTCAGCCGGGTGGTGTTCAACGCCATCACCAAGGCCTCCATCGCCGAGGCGATGCTGCATCCGCGGCAGATCGACGAGCCGCTGGTGGACGCCTACCTGGCGCGCCGGGCGCTCGACTATCTGGTCGGGTTCACTCTGTCGCCGATCCTGTGGCGCAAGCTGCCGGGCTCCCGTTCGGCGGGGCGAGTGCAATCTGTGGCGCTGCGGATCGTGTCGGACCGCGAGGCCGAGATCGAGAAGTTCAGGCCGGTGGAGTACTGGTCGGTCGGCGCCAAGCTGACCGAGAAGGGCAAGAGTTTCGAGGCCCGGCTGTATTCGGTCGACGGCAAGGTCACGGACAAGCTGGAGATCAAGACCGGCGAGGACGCCCAGCGCCTGCGGGCGGCCATCGAGGCCGGCCGGCTGGTCGTCGGCTCGGTGGACAAGAAGCCGACACGGCGCAACCCCTACGCGCCGTTCACGACGTCGTCGCTGCAGCAGGACGCGTCGTCGCGCCTCGGCTTTTCGCCCAGCCGCACAATGCAGATCGCGCAGCGGCTCTACGAGGACGGCGTCATCACCTATATGCGAACCGACGGCATCGACATGGCCCCGGAGGCCATTGCCGCAGCCCGCGGCGCCATCGAGAAGGAGTTCGGCTCGGCCTACCTGCCGCCGACGCCGCGCATCTACCAGAACAAGGTCAAGAACGCGCAGGAAGCGCACGAGGCGATCCGCCCGACCGACATGTTCCGGCATCCCGACACGGTGGGCGATGCCGACCAGAAGAAGCTCTACGGGCTGATCTGGCGGCGGACGCTCGCCTGCCAGATGCGCCCGGCCGAGATCGAGCGGACAACGGCAGACATCGCGGTGAACGCACCGGGACGCAACGTGATGCTGCGGGCCGTGGGATCGGTCGTAACGTTCCCGGGATTCCTCGCGGTCTATGGCGTCGCCGCCAAGGAAGACCGCGGCGAGGACGAGGACGACGAGGATTCGCGTGAGTTGCCGGCGCTGGCGGTGGGCGATACGCCACGGCTCGACGAGGCGCTGATCGAGCAGCATTTCACGCAGCCGCCGTCGCGTTACACCGAAGCCAGCCTCATCAAGAAGATGGAAGAGCTCGGCATCGGCCGGCCGTCCACCTACGCGGCGACGATTTCGGTGCTGCAGGACCGCAACTACGTACGGCTCGAAAAGCGCGCGCTGATCCCCGAGGATCGCGGCCGCATCGTCACGGCGTTCCTCGAGAACTTCTTTGCGCGGCTGGTCGAGTACGGCTTTACCGCCGGTCTCGAGGAGAAGCTCGACGAGATCTCGGCCGGCCAGTTGCGCTGGAAGGATGTCCTGCGCGAGTTCTGGACCGATTTCACCAAGAGCACCGACGACATCAAGGACCTTCGGGTGTCCGAGGTGCTCGACGCCCTCAACGAGTCGCTGAAGGACCACATCTTCCCGCCCAAGGCAGATGGTTCCGATCCGCGCCGCTGCCCGACCTGCGGCACCGGCCAGCTGTCGCTGAAGCTGGGGAAGTTCGGGGCGTTCATCGGCTGCTCGAACTATCCCGAGTGCCGGCACACGATGCAGCTTTCGGACGCCGCGACCGGCGCCGAGGCCCCGGCCGGCGACGGCATCCTGGGGGTGGATGAGGCGAGCGGGTTCAACGTGCTCTTGAAGTCGGGACGTTTCGGCCCATATGTGCAACTCGGCGACGGCAACGAACCGAAGCGCTCCTCTCTTCCCAAAGGCTGGTCTCCCGACTCCCTGACGCTGGAGAAGGCGCTGCAGTTGCTGGCGCTACCCCGCGCGGTCGGCCTTCACCCGGAAACGGGGAAGCCGATCAGCGCGGGCCTCGGCCGCTACGGCCCGTTCATCCTGCATGACGGCAAGTATGCCAACCTCCCCGATGTCGAGGAGGTGTTTTCGGTCGGCCTCAACCGCGCCGTGGACTTGCTCGCACAGAAGGCGGCGGGCGGCGGGCGGTTCGGCGCGGGCCGGACGCCGATCGCGGCGATCAAGAGCTTCGAGCACGCCGATGGCGCAATCTCGGTGCGCGATGGCCGCTACGGGCCGTATGTGAACCAGGGCAAGGTCAACGCCACGCTGCCCAAATCCACCAAGCCGGAAGACGTGACGCTGGAGCAGGCACTCGAACTGCTGGCCGAGCGGGCGTCAAAATCCGGCGGCAAGAAACCTGCCCGCAAGGCGGCTGCCAAGAAGGCGCCGGCAAAGAATGCGGGCGCCAAGAAACCTGCGGCCAAGAAGGCGCCGGCTGCCAAGAAGGCGCCAGCCAAGGCGGCGAAGAAACCAGCGGCGAAAGCCGCCAAGAAACCCGTGGAGGCCTGACGATTTCATCGGGTCATTCCCGCGAAAGCGGGAACCTCTGTTTCGCAGAGCCTTCATCACAACGGAGGTTCCCGCTTTCGCGGGAATGACTCCGAGATTGAAAATGACTCCTAAAGCAAGAACAACAAAACAACATTCTACACCCAGGAAGCCGGCACGCGCATTCGCCGTCGGCACACTCCCCTCCCGCGAAGCCATCCTCGAAGCGATGGCGACCTCCCCTCAACTCGACGGCAAGCGCGACCTCGCAAAATACTTCGGCATCCGCGGCGATATGCGAACGCCGTTCAAGGTGCTGCTCAAGGAGATGGAGGGCGAGGGCTTTATCGCCCGCACCCGCAAATCCATCCGCCGCACGGCAACGCTGCCGCAGGTGACGACGCTCGACATTCCAAGTGATGCCGATCCGGACGATCTCCATGCCTATCCGTCCGTGTGGAACGACGACGAGGGCGAAAAGCCGCGCGTCAGCGTGATCGTCGGCAAGAGCGCGCGGGTTGCACCGGCGCCGGGCGACCGCATCCTTGCCCGCATCGATGCCGGCGACGGCGCGGCGCCGCACTACACGGCCAAGCCGATGAAGATCCTCGACAAGCCCCGCCGGGGGCAGATCGGCATCGTGCGCATCGACGACGGCGGCGCCCGGCTGATCCCGATCGACCGCAAGCAGAAGGAAATGCCGATCGACGGCGGCGACCTCGGCGGCGCGCGCGACGGCGACCTGGTCGAGGTGACCACCAAGGTCAGCGGCCGGCTGATGATCGCCAAGGCGAAGGTCGAGTCGGTCATCGGCAATCCGATGTCGGAAGGCGCCGTCTCGATGATCGCCATCCACAATCTCGAAATCCCCTATCGCTTTCCGGCATCGGTGCTGAAGGAAGCCGAGGCGGCGGGCGAGGCGTCGCTCAAGGGGCGCGAGGACTGGCGGCATATCCCGCTGGTCACCATCGATCCGCCCGATGCAAAGGACCATGACGACGCGGTGCATGCCGCCCCGGACGCCGACACCAGGAATCCCGGCGGGCACATCGTCATCGTCGCTATCGCCGACGTGGCCGCCTATGTGCAGCCGGGCACGCCGCTCGACCACGAGGCGTATCTGCGCGGCAATTCGGTGTATTTCCCCGATCGCGTCGTGCCGATGCTGCCGGAGCGGATTTCAAACGATCTCTGCTCGCTGAAGGAAGGCGAGAACCGGCCGTCGCTGGCGGTGCGGATGGTGTTCGACGCTGCGGGCCAGAAGAAGAGCCACAGCTTCCACCGCGTGATGTTCCGCTCGGCGGCGAAGCTCAGCTACCAGCAGGTGCAGGCGGCCATCGACGGACGGCCTGACGACAAGACCGGCCCGCTGCTCGAGCCGATCTTGAAGCCGCTGTATGCCGCCTATGCGGCAATGGTGAAGTCGCGCGACAGGCGCGGGCCGCTGGATCTCGATTTGCCGGAGCGGAAGATCATCCTCGATGACAAGGGCATGGTCGCCGACGTGCGGACGCCCGAGCGGCTGGAGGCGATGCGGCTCATCGAAGAGATGATGATCGCCGCCAACGTCGCGGCGGCCGAGACGCTGGAGAAGCACCGGAGCGCCCTGCTCTATCGGGTGCACGACACACCGAGCCGCGAGAAGCTGATGGCGCTGCGCGAGTTCCTGCAGACGCTCAATCTCAGCTTCGGCAAATCCGAGCAGGTGCGGCCGGCAGACTTCAACCGCGTCCTCACCAAGGCGAGGGAGAGCGACAAGACGCAGCAGGTGTCGGAGATGGTGCTGCGCTCGCAGGCGCAGGCCGAATACTCGGCCGAGAACTACGGCCATTTCGGCCTCAACCTCGAGCGGTATGCGCACTTCACCTCGCCGATCCGGCGCTATGCCGATCTGATCGTGCACCGGGCGCTGATCACGGCGCTGGATTTCGGCAAGGACGGCCTGACCGAGGGCGAAGTCGCAGCGCTGCCGGGGATCGCGCAGCACATTTCGACGACCGAGCGGCGAGCGATGCTCGCCGAGCGCGAGACGTCGGACCGGTTGCTGGCGCAGTTTCTCGCCGGAAAGATCGGAGCGGAGTTCGGGGGCCGGATTTCCGGCGTGACGCGCTCGGGGCTGTTCGTGCGGCTGCTGGAAACGGGCGCCGACGGGTTCATCCCGGCGTCGACGCTGGGGCACGACTACTACCGCTATGTCGAAGAGATGCAGGCGATGGTGGGCGACCGCACCGGCGAGACGTTCCGCATCGGCGACACGGTGCAAGTCCGGCTGGTGGAGGCGGCGCCGGTCGCTGGCGCGCTGCGGTTCGAGCTCCTCAGCGAGGGTGGGCGCGGCAAACCGTCATCTGGGAAACGCGGCGGCAAGCGCCCATCTCACAGTTATGGCCCGAAGGGCCGGCGGAGATAGGCACGATGCCCGTCACAATTGCAGCGAACACGGAAACCCGAGACGTCGGCCGGGCCATCTGGCGGGGCATGCAACTGCGCTGTCCGCATTGCGGCAAGGGGCATTTGTTCCGCAGCTACCTGAAGGTGGCGGACCAGTGCGACGTGTGCGGCGAAGAACTGTCGCATCACCGTGCCGACGACTTCCCGCCCTATATCGCCATCGTCATTACCGGCCACCTGATCGTCGGGCTGATGCTGGAGCTGGAGTTTCACGCCCAGATCGCGCCCTGGATGTACCTGGTGACACTGGTCCCGGCGGCGCTGATCCTGCCGCTCGCCATGCTGCCCTCGATCAAGGGGGCGGTTGTGGGACTGCAGTGGGCCAACCGCATGCACGGGTTCGGGGCACCCAACGGGCCGCGCGACCCGGCATTGCCGAGCTATCCCTAGGGCGCAGGGCCACGGTGCTTGCCTTGACAATCGGGCGATAATCCGTAGTTTGCGCGCAAATTTCAGGGGCTTCACCCTGCCCTTCCAAGGATTCCCCACATGGCCAAGGCCGCATCAGTCAAGATCAAGCTCGTCTCCTCCGCGGACACCGGCTTTTACTACGTGACCAAGAAGAACTCCCGGACGCAGACCGAGAAGCTGAGCTTCAAGAAGTACGATCCGGTCGTGCGCAAGCATGTCGAGTTCAAGGAATCCAAGATCAAATAGGCTGGCGCAACTGCCGCCCAACGGAAAAACCCCGCGCTGACGGCGCGGGGTTTTTGCTTGTTCGGAAAGAGAGTGGCCGACCCGGAGCGGGTGGCAAAGAGGCCTCACAGCAGCTCCGGGCCGACCGCCCTACGGACTTCAGGAGTTGCGGCGGACCTGAGGTGTACCGTAGGGATTGCAGCGGCGAGGGATCGCCTCCCCGCGTTGCCCAAGTGATACCCCGGCCCACCGCTGACCGAAACAGCGCAAACAATTGGTAGTGAAGCAGTAACCTTACTCGGCCTGCTTTTTATTCAAATCTTACATAATCTTAGGCGGCGTCGAAGACGACCCGGTTGCGGCCTTCGCGCTTCGCCCGGTAGAGCGCGATGTCAGCGCGCTTGAGGATCATCTCGGGCGTATCGAGGCTGTGCTCATTGAGCGCCACGCCAACCGAGCAGGTGACCGCGAGCGAGCGACCGCCGCTCGCCTCGAAGCCGCGCTCGGCGACGGCGGAGCGGACACGTTCGGCGACGCCCTGCGCCTGCCGGTAGTCGGTATCGGGCATCAGCACGACGAACTCTTCGCCACCGAAACGGCAGGCGAGATCGACGCCGCGGATGTTGCGGCGAAGGCGTTGCGAGAACTCGCGCAGCACGACGTCGCCGGCGTCGTGGCCGTGCGTGTCGTTGACCTGCTTGAAGAAGTCCATGTCGATGAGCATCACCGCCATGTCGCGGTCCTGCTCGCGCGCCTTGTCGAGCATCAGCGACAAATGGCGGTCGAAGTAGCGGCGGTTGTAGAGGCCGGTGAGTTCGTCAGTGACGGCCAGGGCCAGAGTGCTCGCCACCGACTGCCGCAGTTCGCTGGCGTAGCGCTGGCGCCTGATCTGGGTGCGGACGCGGGCGGCGAGTTCGTGGCGCTCGATCGGCCTGATGATGAAGTCGTTGACGCCGAGGTCGAGCCCGCGGACCACGCGCGGGCGGTCGGACTCTTCGGCGACGAGGAGGATCGGCAGACCACGGGTCTGCTCGAGGGTGCGCATCTGCGAGCAGACGCGAAGCGGGTCGATGTCGCCGAGCGCCATGCTGACGATGGCCAGTTCGTAGTCGCCGCTGGCGACCCGCAGCGCGGCGTCGGCCGGTGTGGCAAGGACCTCAACGTGGTGGGCGGGAGACAGGTATCCCCTGATGCGGTCGGCACTGCGCGGATCGGTATCGACGAGGAGGATGTGGCCGCCTTCGGCGTTGCCGGCGTCCATGAACCGCATGGTGTCCTCGATGGCGATTTCCTGGCCGGTCTGGGCGCGGGCCCGGAGCTCATCGGTCAGGGCCTTGAGCCGCACCAGGCTCTTGACGCGGGCCATCAGCTGCACGTCGTCGACTGGCTTGGTGAGGAAATCGTCGGCGCCGGCCTGGAGCCCAGTGACGCGGTCGGAGGCCTGGTCGAGGGCGGTGATCATCAGCACCGGGATATGCGAAGTCCGCGGGTCGGCCTTAAGCCGGCGGCAGACCTCGAAGCCGTCCATTTCGGGCATCATTACGTCGAGCAGCACGATGTCGATCTGGCCTTCGGCGCAGATCGACAGCGCGGCCTTGCCGGAGGACGCGGTACGGACCTCGAAATACTCAGCGGTCAGCCGGGCGTCGAGCAACCGGACATTGGTTGGAATGTCGTCAACGATCAGCACGCGCGCTGTCACCGACCGGCCGCCCCTTCGACGCAAAAACTACCAGGAAAACCGGGCGCAGAACGCCTAGTTGGCGGGCCCAATGTAGCGGGCAATGGTTTCCAAAAAGTGAGGCACGGAGATGGGCTTACTGATGTATCCCTCGCAGCCGCCCTGCAGGATCCGCTCTTCGTCGCCCTTCATGGCAAAGGCAGTGACGGCGATGACCGGAATCGACTGCAGGTCGTCGTCTTCCTTGAGCCATTTGGTGACCACGAGGCCCGACACCTCCGGAAGCTGAATGTCCATCAGGATCAGGTCAGGGTGGTGCGCCCGGGCGAGGCCAATCGCCTCCATGCCGTTGCGGGTCTGGACGATGGAATAACCGCGGGATTCGAGGAGATCGTTGAAGAGCTTCATGTTGAGCTCGTTGTCCTCAACGATCATGACGGTCTTGGGCATTGGGCTTTCTGCCTCGCACAGGGCGCTTCGTTCTGCCCCAAGCCTCGGGTAACATCAATCGCTTACGAAAGCCGTAAGGGAGCCACACAACTGGCCTTGAAACCGCACACGCTGAGCCTCGAGCAACTCGCCGATGCTTGCCTCCAGCATCTTGTCCAAAATCCGGACCAACTTGCTGAGTTCATGGTACAATCCGGACTGACCCCGACAAGCCTCAGGGGCCTCGTCGGAACCGCTGGATTCTCGCACGGACTGGTCGACTACGTGGCAGGGAACGAGCGGCTGCTGGTGGCAATCGCGGCGGAAGCCGAGGTGTCGCCCGAAGCCATCACCGACAGCTGGGCCCGGCTGCACACCCACGATGGCTGAGTCGGGCGCAAGAGCCGGGCACGGCCGACGCGGATCGTGCTATGAGAGATTTGCCGCGCGTGACCATCGCGCAGCGACAACAACTGACCGCCCGCGGCGATGCGCGAGCGGCGCCACCGAAAGTCGAAGAAGGCAAGACCGATGACGTCCCCGATCGAAAAACTCCGCGACTATGGCTACGAGCTCATCCGGCCGAAGGCGCCGGTGGCGAGCTACATCCCGATCACGAAGGTCGGCAAACTCATTTACATCTCCGGGCAGATTTCGATCGGCGCCGATGAGGTGGTGGTCGAGGGAAAGCTCGGCGAGACGATGAACGTCGTCCAGGGCGGCAACGCGGCCGAACTCTGCGCAGTCAACCTGCTCTCCCAGATCGTCTACAGCGCGGACGTGCGGCTTGAGGATGTGAAGCAGATCGTCAAACTGACGATCTTCGTCAATTCGGCACCAGACTTCGCGGAGCAGCACCTCGTGGCCAACGGCTGCTCGAACCTGCTGATCGGCGTTCTCGGCGACAAGGGCAAGCATGCGCGGTCGGCGATCGGCATGGCGGGACTGCCGCTGGGCGCCGCGGTCGAAGTCGAGGCCATCATCGAAGTCGCCTGATGCCAAGGCTGAACTTCGACCGCCCCATCGCGCATCGCGGGCTGCATGATGCGGCCCGCGGGATCATCGAGAACTCGCATTCGGCGTTCGAGGCGGCGATCGCCTCGGCCTACGCCGTTGAGTGCGACGTACAGCTGTCGAGCGATGGCGTACCGTTCATTTTCCACGACGACACGCTGGATCGGCTCACCGGAGTGACGGGTCCGTCGGACGCGCGTCCGATCGCCGAGATCCGGCGCCTTCCCCTGCGCGGCAGCGCGGTGGGCGAGACGCCACAGACCCTCGGCGAGCTGCTGACACAGGTCGCGGGTCGGACGCTGCTGCAGATCGAGCTGAAGCAGCAGCGCAGCCCAGAGCGCACGCATCTGATGGCGGCGGCGGTGGCGGCGGCACTTGCTGCCTACGAGGGCCCCTATGTCCTCGAAACCTTCGATCCGCACCTGCTGCTGGCGTTGCGTCGCGCCCGGGTGCGGGTGCCGCTCGGCATCATCACCTATGGCTACGACGAGCCGGAATGGGACGGCACCCTGCCCAATTGGCAGCGGATCGTCGCAAAACACCTGCTGCACTGGCCGCTGACGCGGTTCGCGTTCATTTCCTGCCGCAATGTGGCGCTTGACTTGCCGGCGGTGCGCTTCTGCCGTGCGCTCGGGATGCCGGTGACCAGTTGGACCATCACCTCCCCCGGGGAAGCTGCCGCGGCGCTGAAGCGCGCCGACCAGATCGTGTTCGAGGGGTTCCTCCCGGCAAGTGCCTGACACCCTGACAGCGACAACCGCAGGCGCGGCGCGCGAGATCGACGCCACGGCGTGGAACCGCCTCGCCGCTGCGGCGGACCCGCATGGCAATCCGTTCCTCGAGCATGCCTTCTTTGCCGCGCTCGAGGAGTCCGGGTCGGCAACGAAGCGGACTGGCTGGACACCGCGCCACCTGGTGCTGCACGACGGCGACGCCATCGTCGGCGTGATGCCGCTTTACGAGAAGACGCATTCGCAGGGCGAATACGTGTTCGACCACGGCTGGGCGAGTGCATTCGAACAGGCGGGCGGGCGCTACTATCCGAAGCTGCAGGCCGCCGTGCCGTTCACGCCGGTCACCGCGCCGAAGCTGCTGACGCTGGGCGATGACCCGGCGTTGCGGCGGGCACTGCTGACGGCCGCGGCCCGCTATGCCGAAGGGCGCGGCATCTCGTCGGTGCACGCGACTTTTGTGCCGGAGGCCGAGGCGAGTCTCGCCGAGGGCGATGGCTGGCTGCTGCGGACCGACACCCAGTACCACTGGCACAATGCGGGCTTTGCCTCGTTCGACGCTTATCTCGAAACCATGTCGTCGCGTCACCGCAAGGCCACGCGGCGCGAGCGGCGTGAGGCGCTCGAGGGCCTCACCGTCCGCTGGCTGACGGGGAGCGACCTGACCGAGGCGGTGTGGGACGCGTTCTTCGATTTCTACCAGGACACGGGCAACCGGAAATGGGGCCGGCCCTACCTCAACCGCAAGTTCTTCTCGCTGCTCGGGGCGGCGATGGCGGACCGGGTGGTGCTGATGTTCGCCTATAACGGGGCGCACCCGATTGCCGGAACGCTGAGCATGCTGGGACGGGATACGCTTTATGGCCGCTATTGGGGTGCAACCGGACACGTGCCGTTCCTGCATTTCGAGCTGTGCTACTATCAGGCCATCGACTTCGCCATTGCCCACGGGCTGGCGGTGGTGGAAGCGGGCGCCCAGGGCGAGCATAAGATCGCCCGCGGCTACGGACCTGTTGCGACGCGATCGGTGCACTGGATCGGGCATGAGGGCCTGCGCGATGCCATCCGCCGGTTCCTGGTGCAGGAACGAGCGGCGGTGGTGCGGGAACAGGCGCAACTGGGCACTTTGACGCCGTTCAGGCGGGCCGGTTAGAATGGCCTCGGCAGCGGACGGCAAAGTGTTCACAGCAAACGAGGCGTGAGTGAACAGCGAGATCATCTGGACCGTCGTCCTGTGGGGGATTGAGTTTGGCGTGGTTTTCGCCGTCTCGACCTTCATCTTCGACGCCGTCCACTGGGCGCTGCATGCGTGGCGCAAGTCGCGTTTCGCGCTGCTGCGCACCCTGGCGTCGTGGCACCACACGCACCACCGCTTCCTCGACGGCAAGATGCAGGTGCATCCCGAGCTCGCGCGCGAGAATTTCTGGGGTCACCTGCTGCCGGAGTACCTGACGTCGGTGGCGGGCACTGTGCCGTTCTACCTGTTCGTGCACTGGGTGCCGGTGACGGCCGCGGTGCTGCTGCACACGCGCAACTTCATCTCCAACATCGTCACCGAGGGAATGGACGCGCACCACATGTCGATGAGCCGGGTCAGCGCGCGGCAGAACATCATCAACGTCAACGCCCACTACCACGCGATGCACCACATCACGCCGGAGAACTATTTCTCGTCCTATCTCAACGTCTTCGACATGCTGTTCGGGCGCTCCTGCACAATCCGCCATCGCCGCTTCCTGGTGACGGGCGCGACGGGCGCCTTCGGCAGTGCGATGGTCAAGCGGCTCGAGGCGCTGGGCGGGACGGTCGAGGTGGCGCGGCACGGCATCGACTTTTCCGCCGGGGACATGGAGCGGATGCGCGACAAACTCGAGCGCGCCGATGTGCTCGTCCTCGCGCATGGCGCCAAGACCGACGACGCCTGGAACGCCAACTACGTCACCTTCGTGCAGTTGATCGATATGTTCGTCACCATCGGCAAGGCGCGCCTGGTGCCGCCTGAGGTGTGGGGGCTGGGCTCGGAGGTCGAGTTCCACGGCGACATGGGTCAGCCCGATCTGGTGGGTTATTCCACCTCCAAGCGCGCCTTTGCCCGCCGGGCGCTGACCTACCGGCGGAGCCCGGACGTGCTGTACCGGCATATCGTGCCCTCGGCCTTCACCTCGCAGATGGGCCGCGGGCCGATGTCGGCCGGTTTCGCGGCCGGTTGGGCGCTGTTCCTGATCCGCCGGGGATTCACCTATGTGCCTGTAACCCTGACGAGTCTTGCGGTCTGGAACTACTTCCGCTTCCTGCGGCAGGATGCCGAGCCGTCGCCCGCCGTCGACGCGCTCGCCATTGACTCTGCCGAGGCCAAATAGTCTTTCGGGCTTCGGCGGGGAGCCCGGCGGTACGGCACAGGCATGAGCAAGCGCGTCCTCATCATGGTCATCGGAACGCAGGGCGACGTGCAGCCCTTCGTGGCGCTGGCGCTTGCGCTGAAGAAGCGCGGGTATGAGGCGGCAATCGCCAGCACCACGGATTTCAAGGACTTCATCACCCGGCACGGGGTGGAGTTCCGCGATCTCGGCGGCGACGCGCAGGCCTTTGTACAGCGGCCCGAATTCGACCTGCTGATGAGCCGCAACGCCTTCCACTACGCGCCCGGCCTGATGCGCGATGGCATCCGGGTGCTGCGGGAGGCGGCCAAGCGTGCCTGGCACGCGGCACAGGATGCCGATGCCCTGGTGTTCCAGAACATTGCCGGCTTCGGCATCGATATCGCCGAAGCGCTCGGCATTCCGTCGATCCTCGCCGTGTTCCAGCCGATCTACCCGACCAACGAATTCCCGTATTTCGAGTTCGGTCTCGATCCGGTCGACCCCGTGCTCTACCGATTTGCGCGGGAGCCGTTCGCCAAGAGCCCGCGTCTCGACCCGCTGATCAACCGGCTCAGCTACGTGCTGCAGCAGGCGCAGCAGGCCTATTGGGACTACCCGCGCGACCAGTTGCGGCGCGCCGTGCTGGGGCTCGAGCGCCGGCGCAAGGGCAACGTCTATCGCGGCGCGCGGGGCGAGCCGCTGGTGACGCTGCACGCCTATTCGCGGGCGATCTCGCCGCCGGCCGGTGACTGGCCCGAGACCAACATCATCACCGGCTTCTGGCGCCTCGAGGAGACCGCGCCGTGGGAGCCGTCGCCGGAATTCCAGGCCTTCCTCGCGGCCGGCACGCAGCCGATCTATCTCGGCTTCGGCTCGATGCCGTGGGGCGCGCAGCGCAACGGCGAGATCATCCAGAAGGCGATGGCGATGTGGGGCGGCCGCATCGTCATCGGCGCCGGCTGGGGCGGCATAAAGCGGGAGACGATGCCGCCGTCCGTGCATGTGATCGAGCGGGCGCCGCACAGCAAGCTATTCCCGATGGTCAAGGCGGTCGTCCATCACGGCGGCGCCGGGACCACTCACACCGGGCTGCTGGCGGGCCGGCCGACATTCATCGTGCCGCAATTCTTCGACCAGCCCTATTGGGGCCGCCTCGTCTATGAACTCGGGCTCGGGCCGCGGCCGGTGAAGGCGCGGAAGCTGACGCCGCAGATTCTCGCCAGCGCGCTCGACGACCTTGCGACAACGCCCTCGTTCGCAACGGCAGCGGCGGCGATGGGCGAACGGCTGCGGCTGGAGGACGGCACCAACCGCGCCGTCGATGTGATCGAGGAAACCATCGCCGACTTCCGACCGAGGGTGGAGCGGAAAACGTATCTGGCGGGGGCGCTGCCGTGACCGACTACGATACCCAGAACATCTTCGGCAAGATCGTGCGCGGCGAGATTCCGTGCCATCGCGTGTTCGAGGACGACACGATCCTGGTGATGATGGACCTGTTTCCGCAATCGCGCGGACATACGCTGGTGGTGCCGAAGGCCCCCTCGCGCAACATCCTCGACGCCGACCCGGCGGCACTGGCGAAGGTCGCGGCGTATCTGCCGCGGCTGAGCCGCGCCGTGATGGCGGCGACCAAGGCCGACGGACTGCGCATGATGCAGTTCAACGAGGCGCCGTCGGGCCAGACGGTGTTCCACCTGCATTTTCACCTGATCCCGATCTACGCGGGCGTCGAGATGGGGCGCCACGGCCAGGGGCAGGCGGATGCGGCGGAACTGGCGGACCTGGCCAGGGCAATCGCGGCGGAACTCGAACCGCAGGGCGCTTGACCTGGATCAAGTCCGGCGCGCCGAGATCGGCCCTAGTAGTACGCGTCAAGCGCAGAGCCCAGGATCGACCTCACGTGATGACAAGCCCTGCCGCCGCGCAAGCGCCTGAGGTCCCCTCGGCCGCCGAGCTTTTCACGCCCAAGCTGGTGACGACCCTGCGCGAGGGCTACAGGCTGCGCGACCTGAGGGCCGACCTCGTGGCCGGGCTCACCGTCGCCATCGTCGCCCTGCCGCTGTCGATGGCGATCGCAATCGCCTCGGGGGTGACACCGGAGCGCGGCCTCTACACCGCGGCAGTCGGCGGCTTTCTCATCTCGGCGCTCGGGGGGAGCCGCTTCCAGATCGGTGGGCCGGCTGCAGCATTCACGGTGCTGGTTGCCGGGTGCGTGGCCCGCAACGGGCTCGACGGGTTGCTGCTCGCGACACTGATGGCGGGCGTATTCCTGCTGCTTATCGGCGCGTTGCGGCTTGGGAGCTACATCAAGTTCATCCCCTATCCGGTCACGGTGGGGTTCATCTCGGGCATCGCTGTGATCCTTCTGGTGGGACAGGTCGGCGATCTGTTCGGGCTGACCCTGGCGTCCAATCCGGCCGACATCCTGCCCAAGCTCGAGGCGCTCGGGGTGGCCATCGGCAGCACGAACCCGGCAGCCCTCGCGGTGTCGGCGGCAACGATCGCGATCATTGTCGGGCTGAGGCGCTGGCGGCCGCACTGGCCGGGCATCCTGATTGCCGTGGTGCTTGGGGGTGTCGCGGTGTGGCTGCTGCACCTGTCGGTGACGACCATTGGCAGCAAGTTCGGCGGCATTCCCAGCCTCCTGCCCAGCCCGTCCCTGCCCGCCATTTCGCTGGCGAAGATGCAGGCCGTCCTGCCCGACGCCATTTCGTTCGCCTTGCTGGGCGCCATCGAATCCCTGCTGTCGGCAATGGTTGCCGACGGCATGACCGGGCGGCGCCACCGCTCCAACATGGAACTGGTGGCGCAGGGCATCGCCAACATGGCCGCGGCATTGTTCGGC
The DNA here is from genome assembly GCA_040007135.1 of Devosia sp. Taxonomy (GTDB): domain Bacteria; phylum Pseudomonadota; class Alphaproteobacteria; order Rhizobiales; family Devosiaceae; genus Devosia_A. The sequence goes on from JBDTVO010000011.1 coordinate 19,744, forward strand.
GGTATCCCAGCGACGGGGACGGTGGCGCGCACCGCGACCAATGTTCGGTCGGGCGGGCGCAGCCCGATCTCGGGCATGGCCCACGCGGTCTTCATCGTGCTGTTCATGCTGGTGGCGGCGCCGCTCGCGAGCTTCATTCCGCTGGCAGGACTTGCGGGGGTGCTGGTGGTCGTGGCCTGGAACATGGCGGAAAGGCACGCCTTCCTGACGCTGCTCCGCAGCTCCCGTGGCGATGCCGTGGTGCTGCTCGCGACGTTCCTCCTCACCGTGTTTGTCGGGCTGACGGAGGCAATCGTCGTCGGCTTTGCGCTGGGAAGCCTGTTCTTCATCCACCGGATGGCGTCCACCGCGGCAGTCGAGGCGCACGTGCCGCAGATCGAGGAGGACCGGGCGGACGAGGCCGGCAGGCCGCCCTACGATGCGACGCTCGCGGCCGATCCGGACATTGCCGTGTACCGGATCAGCGGCGCGTTCTTCTTTGGCGCGGCGGCGACCGTCGGGCGTGTGCTCGAGAGTATCGCCGACCGGCACAAGGCCTTCGTCATCGATGTCTCGGCAGTGCCGTTCATGGACGCCACGGCCGCCAACGTGCTCGAGGGGGTCGTGAGGAAAGCCGAGCGGGCGCAGGTGAAGGTGCTGGTCTCGGGGGCCTCGACAGCCCTTGCCGCGACGCTTGCCGCGCACGGCCTCGCATCACCGCGGGTTGCCTATTTCGGATCGCTCGAGGACGCGGTGGCCGGGGCGCGCTCGGCGCTGCGCCCCGCTCTGGTTGGGAGTGGAACCTGAAGGCTGCGGGCGTTGCGGCTCGCAGTCTGTCGGTCAGCCTTCCGAAGCGCTCGATTCCTCGGGCTTTGGCGCCTTCTTGCCCTTTGGCGCGGAGAGCGCCTTGGGCTTGGCCGGCCGCGGCGGCGTCGCGATCAGTTCGAGTTTCGCGTCAGGACCGATGCCGACGACGGCGACCGTCACCTGCCCGCCATTGATCAGTTCGCCAAACAACACCTGGTCGGCCAGCGGCTTCTTGACGTGCTCCTGGATCACGCGGCCAAGCGGACGCGCGCCCATGCGCTCGTCGTAGCCGCGGCTCGCCAGCCACTCCGCCGCTTCGGGCGTAAGGCTGATGGTGACGCCACGTTCCGCCAGCTGACCCTCGAGCTGCAGGACGAACTTTTCGACGACCTGCCGGACAACGGCCGGCGGCAGCGGGCCGAAGGAGATGATGGCGTCGAGCCGGTTACGGAACTCCGGCGTGAACATGCGGTTGACGGCTTCCTCGTCGTCACCCTGCTCGCGCTTGCGGCCGAAGCCGATCGGCGACTTGGAAAGCTCCATCGCGCCGACGTTGGAAGTCATGATCAGAATGACGTTCCGGAAATCGACGGACTTGCCATTGTGGTCGGTGAGCTTGCCGTGGTCCATCACCTGCAACAGGATGTTGAACAGGTCCGGATGGGCCTTTTCGATCTCGTCGAGCAACACAACGCAATGCGGGTGCTGGTCGACGCCGTCGGTCAGGAGCCCGCCCTGGTCGAAGCCGACATAGCCCGGAGGGGCGCCGATGAGCCGCGAGACGGTGTGGCGCTCCATGTACTCGGACATGTCGAAGCGCAGCAGCTCGACGCCGAGCGTATCGGCGAGCTGCTTGGCGACCTCGGTCTTGCCGACGCCGGTGGGGCCGGTGAACAGGTAAGAGCCGATCGGCTTTTCCGGTTCCCGCAGCCCTGCCCGCGCCAGCTTGATCGCCGACGACAGTGCGTGGATGGCGGCGTCCTGGCCGAAGACGACGCGCTTGAGGTCGACCTCGAGGCTGGCGAGCATCTCGGTATCGGACTTACTGACCGACTTTGGCGGGATGCGCGCCATGGTGGCAACGGTCGCCTCGATCTCAGGGACGTCGATGAGGGTCTTTCGATCCTCGGGCAGCAGCAGCATCTGGCTGGCGCCGGTCTCGTCGATCACGTCGATCGCCTTGTCCGGCAGCTTGCGGTCGTTGATATAGCGAGCCGAAAGCTCGACGGCGGCCTTGAGCGCCTCGTCGGTGTACTTCAGCTTGTGATAGTCCTCGAAGTACGGGCGCAGACCCTTCACGATCTCGATGGCGTCGGGGATGGTCGGCTCAGCCACGTCGATCTTCTGGAAGCGGCGAACCAGCGCGCGGTCCTTCTCGAAGAACTGCCGGTACTCCTTGTAGGTGGTCGAGCCGATGCAGCGCATGTTGCCGGAGGCGAGCGCCGGCTTCAGCAGGTTCGACGCATCGAGGGCGCCGCCCGAAGTGGCGCCGGCGCCGATAACAGTGTGGATCTCGTCGATGAAGAGGATGGCGTCAGGGTGCTTTTCGAGCTCCTTCATGACGGCCTTCAGCCGCTCCTCGAAGTCGCCGCGATAGCGGGTTCCGGCCAGCAGCGAGCCCATGTCGAGGGCATAGATAGTGGCGCCCTTCAGCACTTCGGGCACGTCGCCTTCGGTGATCTTGCGGGCGAGGCCTTCGGCGATGGCGGTTTTGCCGACGCCGGCGTCACCGACATAGATCGGGTTGTTCTTGGAGCGGCGGCAGAGCACCTGGATGGTCCGGCGGAGTTCGGAATCGCGGCCGATCAACGGGTCTATCTTGCCGGCCTTGGCCTTGGCGTTGAGGTCGACGCAGAAATCGGCGAGCGCCGATGACTGGCCATTGCCGGGGCGGGCGGGCCAGCCGGGTTGGCGACGGCCACGCAGGTCCACGAAAC
>JBDTVO010000012.1:0-22290 GCA_040007135.1 Devosia sp.
CATGGCACTCGCCGGATGGGGGGCCGAGGCGGCGAGCCGTCAGCAGGCCGAGGCGCTCGGCCGGCTCAGCGGCCATTTCGCCGATCGCCTGCGCGGCCTCACGGCGCTGAAGCTCTTCGGGCGCGATGCGGCCGAGGCCGAGGGCGTCGCCGAGGCCAGCGAGCAACTGCGCGCGCGCACCATGCGGGTGATGCGGATCGCCTTCCTCAGTTCCGCCATCCTCGAATTCTTCGCCGCGCTCGGTGTCGCCGGGGTCGCGCTCTATGTCGGGCTGACCTTCCTCCGTTTGGTCGATGTGCGCGGCGCACCGCTGACGCTGGAGGCGGGGCTCTTCTGCCTGCTGATGGCGCCCGAGGTGTACCAGCCGCTGCGGCTGCTCGCGACGCACTATCACGACCGGGCCGCGGCAAAAGCCGCGGTCGGGGAAATCGCCGCGCAGATGGGGGAGCTTCCGGCGCTGGCACGGGCGCCGGCCGCGTCACACGGCGGGGCTCGCATCGCCGCTGGTCCGATCGGGCTCGAGCTCGACGAGGTCGGCGTCGCGACACCGGATGGGCGGCAAGTGATCGTCGATGCCAGCCTTGTGCTCAAGCCCGGCGAGCATGTCGCCATCCTGGGTGAGAGCGGCACCGGCAAATCAACGCTGCTCGAGGCCATCGCCGGGCTGCGGTCGTTCACGGGGTCGATTCGGCTAAACGGGCAGGCGCTTGGCGGCATCGACATGTCGGCCCTCCGAGTCCAGCAAGCGGTGCTCGGTCAGCGTCCGACGATCTTTGCAGGCACCATCGCCGACAATATCCGGCTCGGTCGTCGCGGGGCCTGCGACACCGCCTTGCTCGTCGCGGCACGGCGCGCGGCGGTGACCGACTTTGCCGGCGAGATGCCCGGAGGACTCGACACGCCGCTCGGCGAAGGCGGCATCGGGCTCTCGGGCGGAGAGGGGCATCGGGTTGCGCTCGCGCGCCTCTACCTCCGCGATCCGGGCCTGCTGTTGCTCGACGAGCCGACGGCCCATCTTGATGCCGCAACCGAGGAGCGGGTGCTCGACGGTCTCCTCGATTTTGCCCGCGGCCGCTCGATGATCGTCGTCACCCATTCGCCTGCCGTGGCGGCCAGGATGGACCGCTGCTTCCGCATCGCCGAGGGCCGGCTCCTGCCCACCCTCCGTCCGGCGCGGTCGAGACACGGCCTGCGAGGCGCGGCATGAGGGCCCTCCTCGGCTTCGTGCCGCAGTTCCGCCGCCTCGGGGGACCGTTGCTCGTGTCCTTGGCGCTGTCGCTGCTGACCCTGGCGGCGGGCATCGCGCTGCTCGGCATCTCGGGGTGGTTCCTCACGGCGGCGGCGCTTTCGACCGCCGGCGCGGCGTTCAACCTGTTCGGTCCGTCGGCGGGGGTCAGGGGCCTCTCGTTCACGCGCATCCTGTCGCGCTACGGCGAGAAGCTGAGCGGGCACGACGCGACGCTGCGGCTGCTGTCGAACCTCAGGCGCTGGCTGTTCGAGCGGCTGCTGCGGCTGGTGCCGATCGGTGGCCGCTTCGGGCGGGCGGACCTGGTCAGCCGCCTCGTCGCCGATCTCGACGCGCTCGACACGATGTTCCTCGTGGCGCTCGGGCCGATCACCACGGCTGCCGTTGCCGGCATCGCAATGACCGTGGTGATGGCGATGGTGTTGCCGGGCGCCGCTGTGGCTTACGGGCTCGGCATCGCCACCGTTATCCTTGCCGTGCCCATCGCGCTGATCGCCGGCTCGCGCCGGGCGGCGTCGGATGCGGCGGCGGCCTCGGCGGCGCTCCGGCGCTCAGTGCTCGATGCCATCGACGGCCATCTCGACCTTGTCGTCTTCGACGCCACCGGAGCCTCCGGTGCAACCGCCAGCGATGCGGCATTGGCGCTCGCCGGGGCCAGGGGCCGCCTTGCGCGACGCGGCAGCCTCGCGTCGGCGGCAGTGCAACTGCTGACGGGTGGCGTCCTCGTCGCGACGCTGATCGTGGGACTCGCCGCCCTTGGACGCGAAGAGATCGAGGGGCCGGTGCTTGTCGGGCTGCTGCTTGGCGTCGTTGCCAGCTTCGAGGCCTCGGCGGTGCTGGTGCGGAGCGCGACGCGGCTCGCGGGTTCGGCGGCGGCAGCCGAACGCCTTGCCGCCATTGCCGAGGCAGTGCCGGAGATCGGCGAGCCGGCCGAGCCGCAGCCTCTCCCCGAGGGGAGTGCCGTGGCGTTCGAGCACGTGTCGTTCCGCTACGGCGAACGGAACGTCGTTCTTGCCGACGTGTCCTTCCGCATCTCCAGCGGCGAGCTCGTGGCGATCCGTGGCCCCAGTGGCTCAGGCAAGTCGACGCTGGCGCAGCTCCTGGTACGCCTGATCGAGCCGCAATCGGGCAGTGTTCGTGTCAACGGCACCGATATTGCGACGGTGGCGAGCGCGGCACTGCGACGTCGCGTAGCCTTGATGACGCAGGATGCGCCGGTGTTCAGCGATACGATGCGCGCCAACCTTCTGATCGGCTGTCCTGAAGCAACTGAGGATCAGCTGTGGGCCGCGCTGCGGCGGGTCCGGCTCGAGACGATGGTGCGCGCTTTGCCGCAGGGTCTGGATACGGCGGTCGGCGAGGCCGGCCGCACGATTTCGGCCGGCCAGGCGCGACGCCTCTGCCTCGCGCGCACAATCCTGTCACCAGCCACGATCCTCGTTCTTGACGAGCCCACGGCGGGGCTCGACCTCGAGGCGGAGGCTTCGCTTCTTTCCGATCTCGCCGACCTTGCCGGGGGGCGTACACTGATCGTCATCACGCATGCGGCGGTCCCCACCTCGTTCACCCGCACGCTGACCCTCAGCGCCGGCCGGCTGACCGGCTAAGCTTGAGTGGAGGGCCGGGATGACCGGCGCTTGATCTTCATCAAGGCCGCCGCGGCCGGGTCGCCTCAGATGTCGGGCATCAGAACAACTGAGGGACAAATGCCCGTCACCACGATCGTCTTCGTTGCCGCAGTCGTCATCGCCTTCACCCTGTTCGGCGCCGCGCTCGCGTGGGGTGCGCACCAGACCCGTACGCTTCCGCTCGAGGAGCGCAAGCCCGAGGAGTAGCAAAAATGTGAAGCGGCCACCGGCTGGAGGTCCGGTGGCCGTGCTGCCCGCGGGGGAGGCAGATTTCGATCTAGGCGGTAACGTCCGCAAGAGCGGTTGGGTCTAGGATTTCGATCCGATCCACGGACTGAAGGCGGATGATCCTGCGGTCCTTGAACAGCCGGAGCACGCGCGACACGGTCTCGAAGGTGAGACCCAGATAGTCGGCGATATCGTTGCGCTGCATGGGCAGGTTCACCACGTCGTCGCCATCCTGGCGGTCAAGCAGGTCGAGCAGGAAGCTTGCCATCTTCTCACTGGCGCTCATTCGGCCAAGCAGCAGAATGTGCGACTGAATTCTCGCGAATCGGCGGAGCGCCAGTCCTAGGAGCTTCTGCACGAAGCTTGCAGTGTCGGCCGGGCGTAGAACACGGATACCGGCGCCATCGACGCTCTCGGCATACGATCGATGCTCCTCGCCATCCTCGAGGCCGAACACGTCGCCGGCGAAGCAGAAGCTGGTGATCTGCCGGCGGCCGTCGGCGGTGACGCGGCAGATGCGGACGGTGCCGAACTCGACGAGGTAAAGGGGACCGGCCTCGTCGCCCTGCGCGTAGATCAGGGAGTCGACCGGATAAAACGTCGCCGAGCCCGGCTGGCTGTGGGCGAGAAGGGCTCGCACCGCGGGATCCTGGATTTCCGATGCGGCGAGCGAGAAGTTCGTCTGGCTGAGCATTTGGCGACCCCTTAAATCGATGGCCGACACTGGCCCGGTTCACCGGCGCTCGAAATTCCGGTTGGGGGACTAGGGGGTTTACTTAGGGACGGCCCGCGAGGCCATGGCATCGCGTATCGCGGCGCTCAGGGCAGGCCCAAGCATCGGCTTGAGCAGGGTCTTCGCTGCCCAAGGCGACAACGGGTGGGAATCCGAATTTGCAAGCAGGATCACAGGCGCAAATGCCTCGAAGAAAGCACTGGCTGCGCGTTGTTCCGACCCAAGAACGTGGTGATCGACCACGGTGCAATCGAAATCCCGAGGCAGTTCGCGTGCCGCAAGACTCGCCCGGCAGGTAACGCCGTAGCCCTCGGCCTCGAGCGCAAATTGCACCGAACGGCGCAAATCCGCGTCGGCAGCAATGACGAGAACCCGTTTCATGTGCGGCGAATTATCCTCAGGACAAACCGGTTCCCAAGGTGGAAGAAAACGGGTCGCCTCGCCTTGCGTCAGATCAAAGGGCCGCGAGGAGCGTGATCCCTATTGTCCATCGGTCGAATCCACGTCGATGCCCATCACCATGCGCACCAATTCGGCCAGACCCTTCGCCTGCATCTTGCCCATCACGCCGGCGCGATAGACTTCGACGGTTCTCGGGCTGATGCCAAGCTCGAAGGCGATGGCCTTGTTGGGCTGCCCCTTAACCACGCCCTTAAGCACCTGCAGTTCGCGTTCGCTCAGCGTCGCCAGTCGTTCACGTATCCGACTCTCCTCGGCCTCGGCTCCTTGGCGCGAGCTGGCCTTGTCGACGGCGCGACGAATCGAGTCGAGCAGCGTTTCGTCGCTGAAGGGTTTTTCGATGAAATCCAGCGCGCCGTTCTTCATCGCCTCGACGGCCATATGTACGTCGCCGTGGCCAGTGACGACGATCGCCGGCAGCATGGCACCGGTCTGGTTGAGGCGCCGCAGCAGTTCGACACCGTCAATGTCCGGCATCCGTAGATCCGTCACCAGGCAGCCATTCGTGATTTCGGACGCGATCGCGAGAAAATCAGCCGCCGTCGCGTGAGTGCGAACGGCAAAGCCCGAAGACCCCAACAGAAATGCGAGCGAGTTGCGCACCGGCTCCTCATCATCGACGATATGGACGACCACGTTGTTGCTGCTCATTGTCGAGCCTCTTGAACGGCCGGCAGCGTAAAACTGAACGTCGCACCGCCCGCAGCATTTCTCTCAACCAGCAAGTCGCCGCCGTGCGAACGGATGATGCGTCGCGAGATGGACAATCCGATCCCCATGCCGCTTGGCTTGCTGGTCACGAACGGCTGAAACAGCCGCGCCGCAATGTCCTCGGCAATCCCCGGCCCCGTATCGGCGACCTCGACAGCCACAAGGCCATCGGGCCCCTCCTGTGTGCGCACAAGCAATTCACGCCGCGGGCTGTCCTTCATCGCCTCCAGGGCATTGCGCATCAAATTGATCAGAACCTGCTGTATCTGCACCCGGTCAACCATGACCAGACTGGCACCAGAGCCGAAGTCGAATTCCGTCCTGATGCCGCGTTCGCGCGCGCCCACGAGAGCCAGAGCTCCGGCCTCTTCGACCAGCCGCTTGATATCCTCGCTGCTCTTTTCGGTGTCACCCCGGGTAACGAACTCGCGTAGGTGCCGGATGATATCGCCGGCGCGAAGGGCCTGTTTCGCCGTTTCCTCGAGTGCGCCGCGCATGCGCCCCGCCTGTTCTTCCTGCATTTGGTCGAGCAGCCTTATGCAGCCCTGCACATAGTTGGCGATCGCCGACAGGGGTTGGTTGAGTTCGTGCGCCAGGGTGGATGCCATCTCTCCTAGCTCATTGAGCCGTGATAGCCGCGCCAATTCTCCTTGCGCCTCTTCGAGCAGCGCAGCGCTCTCCTCGCGCTCAGTCAGGTCGCGCACGAAGCCAGTAAAGTAGATCTTGTCTTCGTTCCGGGTTTCGCCAACGGCGAGCTTCATCGGAAAGGTCGAGCCGTCCTTACGACGTCCGGCCACGACGCGGTCGATCCCGATAATGTGCCGTTCCCCTGTTCGGCGGTACCGCTCGAGGTAGCCATCATGTTGATCGTGGTAGGGAGCTGGCATCAGCATGCTGACGTTCTGACCGATAACCTCTGCTGGTTCATATCCGAATTGGCGAACCGCGGCCCGGTTGAATGAAGTGACGGTGCCATCGACGTCAATGACAATGGTTGCGTCAGGTACTGTGTCGAGTATCGACTGGAGATGTGCTTCACGCCTCTGGAGCATCGCTCGGGCCTGCGCCCAGCTGGTACGCGCCCGATGCCACAGCCCTCCCAGCCAGGCGATCGTGGCTCCAACAACCGCAAACAGCAGGATGTTGACAAGCGAGGCAGCGAATGGGTCAGCCCGCGCGAGGATCAGGTAGTAAACAGCTGGTACGGAAATCAGGGTGGCGAACAACCCAGGCAGCAGGCCGCCCATCATCGCGGTCACCAGGATGGCCGGCGCAAACAGCAGCCCTACCGCTGAATCAGCGAGCAGGTCCTTGAGGACATAGCGGACGGCAAATGTAACGAGCACGAAAACCAGCGCGGTCGCATAGGCGGCCGCGGGTCTCTCCAGATACGATCTTGGGGCCACTTTACCGCCCTGATGCCACGGCTGTTCTAGTAGGTGCGGCATTTCTAGGCGGGTGCGGCTGGCGGAGCAAGGAATGCGGTCTCGCGAGCAGCAGAATTGCGACAATCAGGAGCCATGCCTCGAAGCCGCCAATCGTCAGCCGCTCGAACAGGCCGACGCCAGGCCAGCTATTGCCGACCGCCAGCGCGGTGGCGACGCCGAACGGGGCGGTCAGCAGCAGGCAACCGAGGCTGACCCAAAACCCTGCCGCGACACCTCGCGCGCGGAAGCCAATCACCGAAAGCGATAGCACGACGAGTGTCGATAGCGACTCTATGGCCGCGAGTACGAGGTGGGCGATGCCTTGCCACGTCACCGGCGTTCCAACCGGATCCTGTGCAAAAGGTCCCATCAGTAGACCGCAAATGGTGGTCAGCAGCACGAGCCCAAACACCCAGACCCAAAGAGTGTGCTCCCGAGATCGCCACAATGTGGCACCCGCGAACACCGCCAACAGCAAATTGTAGAGAGTGAAGCAGGATTGGATCCACGACGTTTCCTGCCGGCCAGATTGGGTCAGGCTGCTGATTGAATCGGCGAAATGATCGTAGCCCGGGATCGAAGCGCCACCGGCGACAACCGTCGCAGCGTAGACAATGGGGGCCGCAACCCCTGCCCAGAGCAACACCCCAACAAGATTCTGCATCGCCCTCGTGATCGTCCGATCTCCTGCTAGGTCTGTCACTGCGCCTCCTCGGCTGGCGCCGTGGGCCGCCTAACGAGGCTGACGATCAACTCGGCCAGCGATCTGTCATCGGCGGGATAGCTCATATCTGGGGCTTCTATTGCGGCTCAGCCGGCCAAGCCGACAAAATGTGCGCCGAGGAGATATGGCCAGACCACGATTCCCAGTACGCCATTCCAGAAGCCGAGCTGCAGGTAGCCAATGCTGAACAGCCAGCCCGCGAACCACGTCACGCCGAGAGAGCTGTGCTGGGTGATCTGAATGCGCTCGCGGTCCATGACTGCCTCCTTGTTGTGAGCGCAACCTAGGATAACGTGGCCGTCGTTGCTTTGATTTCGCTCAAGCTTCCCGGTTTGACGCGCATCAAAGCTGGTACCGCGTCGGCCAACTAGCGTGGAGCAGATCGCAGGAGGCTCCCCATGGATATTCGCGCAATCCTCGTCAATGTTGATCTCGACACAGCCAACTCGACCGCCCTGAAGTACGCGATCGACCTGGCCAAGACCTTCGATGCCGAATTGATTGGTGTCGCCGCCGAGGAGCCGAATCTCGCTTTTGTCGGTGTGGAGGGCAGTGGAGCGGCGGTCGACTTTTATGCGCTCGAACGCAGCGAGATCGAAAAACGTCTCGACGCCTCCCAACAGCATTTCCGGGCGCTCTTGCCTACGGGGATGAAATCGCAATGGCACGCGTATCTTAGCTCGCCCGTGGGCTGCCTGCTGGACACCGCGCATATGGCCGATCTGATCGTCACAGGTGCGACCACGTCCTCAACCTTCGGCGGTAGAATGCGTGTCAATTTGGGTGAACTGGTGCTTGCATCCGGTCGCCCGGTCCTCGATGTGGGTAAGGACGTGGCGCAGGCCAGCCTGGACAAGATCGTGATCGGCTGGAAGGACACCCGCGAGGCTCGTCGCGCCGTGACCGACGCGTTACCGTTCCTCAAGCGTGCCAAGCAGGTGAGCGCCTTGACCATCAGCGAGGGCGACGTGGAATATGAGCGTCGAAATCTCGACGGTCTGATTGCCTGGCTCGGCAAGCATGGAGTCACGGCGGACAGCAACGTCATCGTCAACTCCGACGGCTACGTCGACGTACTCGAAAGCACCGCTCTCGCCGACGGCGCCAACCTGATCGTTGCAGGCGGCTATGGCCACAGCCGGATGCGCGAGTGGCTTTTTGGCGGCATGACCCGCAGTCTGCTCGAGTCGTCGTCTCTCAATCGCCTGTTATCCAACTGAGAGATCTCTCATGTTCAAACCTGCGCCGGCACTCAAGGGCGCAGGTGTATCTCGACCCCGAGCGACCTCCGGGGCCGTGACGACGCTCGGCGAGGTCCTGGCAAGAGTGGTGGCCTCGCCGGCCGGGCTGACATCAACAGAGGCCGCGGGGCGGCTCGGCGTGTTCGGACCGAACCGGCTCCGGGACGACGACGGCAATCATCCTCTGGCGATCCTGTTGCGCCAGTTCCGCTCGCCGATGGTGCTCATCCTGCTCGGCGCAGCGACGCTCTCATTCCTGCTTGGCGAGATCGACGAAGCCATCATTGTAGGGGTGATCGTCTTTGCCAGTTCGGGCCTCGGTTTCTATCAGGAGTACCGGGCTGGCAATGCCGTCGCCGAACTTCGCCGCCGCATCGCCACTTCGAGCATGGTCTTGCGCGATGGCCAGAGCAGGGAAGTCCCGGCGGCCGAGATCGTGCCCGGCGACATCATCATATTGTCGGCGGGAAGCCTCATCTCCGCCGACGCGGTGCTGATCGAGGCGAGCGCGCTGCATGTCGATGAGGCCGCGCTGACCGGCGAATCCTTTCCAGCCGTGAAGCAGCCGGCGGCCGCAGGCGGCGCCGTCGATGCGGCGAACCGGGTCCACATGGGCACTTCGGTTCGTAGCGGCGAGGGCCGCGCCGTGGTTGTAGAAACCGGCACGCGCACCGAGTTCGGTAGCATCGCCACGTCGGTCGCCGCCATCGAACCCGAAACGAGCTTTGCGCGCGGCACACGCCGCTTCGGCCTGTTGATGACGCAGATCATGCTCGTACTGGTGACCTTTGTGCTGGTCGCCAATGTTCTGCTTGGCCGGCCCGTACTTGACTCGCTGCTGTTTGCGGCAGCTCTGGCGGTCGGCATCACGCCGGAGCTGCTCCCCGCCATCGTCAGCGTCACGCTGGCCCAGGGCGCACGCCGATTGACCGAGCGCGGCGTCTTGGTGCGCCGCCTCATGGCGATCGAAAATCTCGGCGCGATGAACGTGCTGTGCACGGACAAGACCGGCACGTTGACCGTCGGGCAGGTTGGGCTGACGTCTGCCGTGGACGTTGACGGCAATGTGTCTGCCGCGACGCTCAAATGGGCAATGCTCAATGCCAGCCTGCAGCGCGCCATGCCGAACCCGCTCGACACCGCGATCTTGGCGCGGTGCAACGAAGTCGATCTCATCGGGTATGAGAAACACGGCGATGTTCCCTACGATTTCGAGCGCAAGCGGCTCTCCGTTCTGGTCGGGGCGGGGCAGCAGTGGACGCTGGTGTGCAAAGGGGCCGTTGCCGCCGTCCTCGCCGTGTCGACCACAATCCTCGTCCACGGGGTCACGAAGCCGCTCACCGACGGGCGTCGCCGCACCGAGGAGAGGCGGCTTGCGGACTGGAGCGGGCAGGGGTTGCGTGTCCTCGCTGTGGCCACGCGCGGCATGAACAAGGCCGTCTGCCAGATCAGCGACGAGGCAGACATGATCCTCGTCGGCTACTTACTGTTTTCCGATCCTCTGAAACCCAATATTGCAGCAACGATTGCCGCCCTCAGACAGAACGGTGTCGGCCTCAAGGTGATCAGCGGCGACAATCGTTACGTCGCCGCGCATGTCGCCGAGTCCATCGGCCTCAGCCGCGAAACTGTCGTCAGCGGTGTCGATCTCGAAGGCCTGACCGACCTTGCCTTCGCACGCCGGGTCACGCAGGCGGCTGTCTTTGCCGAGGTCGCGCCCGATCAGAAGCAGCGGATCATCGCCGCCCTGCGCAAGGCCGGCAACACCGTCGGCTACATGGGCGACGGGATAAACGACGCGCCGGCGCTGCGGACGGCCGACATTGGAATCTCAGTCGATAACGCCGTCGATGCGGCGAAGGCCTCGGCCGATGTCATCCTGCTCAAGCAGGACCTCAACGTCCTGCTCGATGGCGTCATCGCGGGGCGGACCGCCTTTGGCAACACCATCAAGTATATCGCCATCACCATCAGCGCCAATCTAGGCAACATGATCTCGATGGCGATCGCCTCGCTGCTCCTGCCGTTCCTGCCGATGCTGCCGACGCAGATCCTGCTCAACAATTTGCTCTCCGACTTGCCCATGCTGGCGATCTCTACCGATCGGGTAGATGCCGAACTTCTGATCTGGCCGCGCCAATGGAATTTCGGCGCCCTGCTGCGCTCGATGTTCGGCTTTGGTCTGCTCAGCTCGTGCTTCGACCTGTTGACATTTTTCCTGATTCTCGGGCCCTTCCATTCCAACGCGCCACTGTTTCAAACCTCCTGGTTCTTAGAATCACTGCTAACGGAACTTGCCGTTGTCGCCGCCATGCGCACGCACAAATCTCTCTTCCGCAGTCTGCCGGGCCCGCTGCTGATGTGGACGTCGGCATCCGTTGCCGTCATCGCGCTGGCGCTGCCCTACTTGCCGGTCGCTGGCTTCTTCGGCCTTGTGCCGATCCCGGGCCTGCTGCTTGTCGCCATACTCGTCATCGTCGTGGCCTATGTTGCGGCAACCGAACTGCTCAAGGGGCGGCTTGGGGTGCTGGTGCCGGCGACGTCGACGTCAGCGACAGGCTGACCCGTACCTGCGTCGGGCCGCCAGGGTCGTGTTCGACCCCGAAGCCAAGGCTCTTGGCCAGCTCGAGCATGGCTCGGTTTCCCGCCAGCACCACTCCATAGAGCGTGCCGAGCCCCTCCTGGCGCGCGCGGGCGATCAGCCGCGAGAGCATGAGCCGTCCAAGTCCGTGGTGCTTGAGATCGGACCGCACCAGGATGCCGAACTCCGCCGCCGTCTTGTCGGGGTTAGATGAATAGCGGACGATTCCGGCAAGGTTGCCCGAGGGCTCGAGAGCGACAAAGGCGATATCTCGATCGTAGTCGAGCTGCGTCAGTCGAATCAGGGTCTGCTGGCTGATCGTCTTGGTGGGCACCAGGAAGCGCATCCGCAGGTCCTCGGGGTCCATCCGCGCCAGGAAGCTTGGATAGAGGTCCGCGTCTTCCGGCCGGATCGGACGCAACGCGAGAGCGACCTCGCCGAGCTGGACCGACGACTGCTCGCTGGCGGGGTAGGGGCAAATCGCGAGATCGGGATTGGGCGCCGGAAGGTGCGCCCGTGAAGGGTCGATCTCGACCCGCGCATCGAGGGCCATCACTCCGGATGGGCCAGCCAGCAACGGGTTGATGTCGATGGACGCGATCATCGCGAAATCGATGGCGAGCTGCGACAGCGTCACCAGCGTTTCAACGATGCTCTCGCGATGCGCCGGAGCCACGCCGCGATAGCCCTGGAGCAGATGGCTCACCCTGGTGCGGTCGATCAGGTCAGCCGCGAGCACGTCGTCGAGCGGCACGAGGCCCGTCGCGGTATCGTTGACAACTTCAACCGCAGTCCCTCCGGCGCCGAACACGACCACCGGCCCGAACGTGGGATCGGTGGAAAGGCCGGCGATGAGCTCGGTGGCAGCGGGCCACGAGATCATCGGCTGGACGGTGAAGCCATCCAGCGGCAGCGCCGGATAAGCCGTAGCGAAGCGGGCGCGGATGGCCGAGGCGGCCTTGATAGCGTCGCCGACCGACTTGATGTTGAGGACGACCCCGCCAATGTCGGACTTGTGCGACACAGATCGCGACGACATCTTGACCGCCAGCGCGTTGGATTCGGTGAGCAGCTCGCCTGCGGCGATGCCCACCTCCGGCTCGTTCGTCGCAAAGACCGTCTCGGGAACGGGCACGCCATAGCAGGCGAGCAAGGACTTGGCCTCCCATTCGCTCAGCAAGGTGCGACCCTCTGTGACAACGCCGGCGAGAATGTCCGCCGCTTCCTTTAGGCGGTGGGCCGGTTGCGGCCGCCGGGCCGGCGCGCGTTCCAGTTGCTTGCGCACGCCCGACCACTGCGTGAGGAATGCCACCGCTTCGGCGGCGCCCGAGGGCGAATCGAAGCTGCCGATCCCTGATCGTTGCAGCACGGCACGGGCTGGTTCTGCTGCTTGCTGGCCGAGCCAGCAGGTGAGCAGCGGTTTGCCGTTGATGATGCCCCCGGGGGCAGCCCCCGCCACCGCCATGGCTGCCAGCAGCGGATCGGCAATGGCCGTAGGGCAGTCCATCACGAGGACAGCGTCGACACCCGCGTCCGCGGCGACTGCCGTGATCGCGGCTTCGAAGCGGGCGGGGGGAGCGTCGCCGATGATGTCGACGGGATTGGCGTGTGACCATGCGCTCGGCAAGGCGGCATCGAGCGTCGTCAGGGTCGCGGGCGATAGCTCGGCAAGGAGCGCGCCCTTGTCGAGCAGATGGTCGACCACGAGGACGCCGGCACCACCTCCGTTGGTGACGACTGCCACCCGTGCGTGGTCAAGTGGGTGATAGCGCGCCGTCACTTCGGCGGCGTTGAACAGGTCTTCGAGATCATCGACGCGGATGATGCCGGCCCGCCGCAACGCGGCGTCGACAACGCGATCGGCCCCAGCCAGCGCACCGGTGTGGGTCGCTGCGGCGCGCGCGGCCTCCGCGTGCCGACCCGGCTTGACGGCAATCACTGGCTTGACCCGTGCGGCCGCCCTCGCGGCCGACATGAACTTACGCGCCGCCGGGATGGATTCGAGGTACATCAGGATCGCGCTGGTGCCGTCATCCTCGGCGAGCAGGTTCAGGCAGTCTCCGACATCGACATCGGCCATGTCGCCGAGCGAGAAGATTTGCGAGAAGCCGATATTTTCCGCCGCGGCCCAGTCGACGATCGAGGACACGATGGCGCCGGACTGCGAGATCAGTCCCAGCCGGCCGCGCTGCGGCATCACGTGTACGAAACTGGCATTGAGTTGGGCGCGCGGCGCCAAGAGCCCGATGGTGTTCGGTCCGATGAGGCGAGGCAGCTGCGGCTTGGCTGCGGCCAGTACTCGGTCCCGCAGCCCATTGGCAGCCGTCAGTCCGGCCGTAATGATGACGGCAACCTTGGTGCCGCGCTCGCCCAGCTCTGCGACGAGTTCCGGCACGGTCTCAGCGGGCGTGGCTATGACCGCGAGATCCGGCGCTTCCGGCAGTTCGGCGATGCGTCGATAGCAGCGCATGCCGAGCACACGGTCGTATTTGAGATTGACCGGGTAGATGCGGCCCTTGAACCCGCCACCGATGATGTTTTCGAGCACAACCCGTCCCACCGAGCCCTTTCGTTCGGTCGCTCCAATAAGCGCCACAGAGGATGGGGCGAGCGTCACGTCAAGGTTGCGGATCGTCATGGTTCCGAGTTCCGTTCGCCATCGGTGCGGCCAGGGCGGCATATTGCCGGGCGACGCGGATCTGCCCTTGACCGCGATCAAGGCACTGTAGACCCTTCGCGATAAAACGCGGCATGGAAGCAATGACTGACGACGACGCGACACCCAGGTCGCTCGCAATGCTGCTCCGCTGGTTGCGCGACACAGCGCTTGTATCGGTCGCATTGCTGGGGCTTACGGTCGGCGGGCTGGCCTATTGGGGCAGCAATGCGCAACTCGCTGGTGTTGCGTGGACGATCGCGACGGTTCCCGTTCTAGTTGCGCTTCTTGCGGAGATCGTCGTCGCGCTGCGCCACGCCGACGTCGGGCTGGATGTCATTGCCGCGCTGTCGATGACGGCTGCTCTGGTGTTTGGCGAGCCGCTGGCGGCAAATGTCGTTGCGCTGATGTATGCCGGTGGTCAGCTCCTCGAGCGTTATGCCGAAGGTCGGGCGAGACGCGAGATGACGGCGCTCCTCGGCCGGGTGGCCCGCACGGCAATGCGCCGCCGCGGCGTGGGACTCGAGGAAGTCTCGATCGAGGCTTTGCAGCCGGGCGACACGCTACTGATCCGCCAAGGCGAGGTGCTGCCCGTTGACGGCAACATTGCGCCGGCGCACCGCGCCATGCTCGACCTCTCGGCTCTTACGGGCGAAGCCCTTCCGCAGGCAATTGACGCCGGCGCCGAGGCTTTGAGCGGCGCGACATCGCTGGGCGCGCCTTTCGATCTCATTGCTTCTCGTCCGGCCAAAGACAGCGCCTATGCTGGAATTGTCCGGCTGGTCGAGGTGGCCCAGCGGAGCAGGTCGCCCACGATGCGCCTCGCCGATCGCTACTCGGTCGGCTTCCTCGCCGTCACGCTCTTGCTGGCCGCCGTCGCTTGGCTCGCGTCGGGAGATCCTGCGCGTGCCATTGCCGTGCTGGTCGTTGCGACGCCGTGCCCGCTGATCCTCGCTGTGCCGATCGCCTTCATCTCGGGCATGTCGCGGACGGCAAGCAGCGGGCTGCTGGTAAAGAGCGCTGGGGTGTTCGAATCCCTGGCGCGCATCCGCGTTGCCATCGTCGATAAGACTGGCACACTGACCCACGGCTCAGCCGAAATTTCGCGCATTGCAACCGCGAACGGATTCACACCAGGTGACGTCCTGCGCTATGCCGCCAGTCTGGATCAGGCATCCGGCCATGTCCTCGCCGCGACGCTGGTCCGCGCCGCCGTTCGCCAGGGATTGCAGCTCATCTCGCCGGCAAATGTAAGCGAAACGCCTGGGACCGGCATTGAAGGCATGGTCGAAGGGCGCAGTGTCGCCGTGGGTGGCGATGGCTATGTGCGCTCCCGCATTCAGGGTGGCGACCCGCCGCTGCTTCATCGCGATGGGGCAGCGCTGACCGTGGCAGTTGCAATCGACGGCCATCTGGCAGGCGTAATCGAGCTCGAGGACCGAATCCGTGACGACGCCCGTTCCGTCATCGATCGGCTCCGGGCGATTGGCGTCAGTCGCGTTGTCCTTGCGTCGGGCGACCGGGCAGAGATTGCGCAGGCGGTCGGGGCCGCCATGGGGGCCGACGAAATCCTGTCATCAGTAACGCCTGCTCAGAAGGTCGAGGCCGTTCGGGCCGCGCGCCAATACGGCCCGACCATGATGGTCGGAGACGGGGTGAACGATGCACCGGCTTTGGCGGCGGCCGATGTCGGTGTCGCCATGGGGGCGAGGGGCAGCGCCGCATCATCGGAGACCGCTGGAGCGGTGCTCTTGGTCGATGCCCTGGCACCGCTCGCGCTTGGCCTCGAGCATGCGCGCCGCTCCCGCACCATCGCGCTGCAAAGCGTCTGGATTGGGCTCTCACTGTCGGGTTTGGCGATGGTGTTTGCAGCCCTGGGCTTTCTGCCGCCGGTTCAAGGTGCGCTGCTCCAGGAGGCCATTGACGTGGCCGTCATTCTCAACGCGCTGCGGGCGCTCCGGTGAGCGGGCCCATTGCGCCCAGCGTCAGGTGATCCTCGATCCCGTTGATGCCGGGGATACTTTCGACCGCAACCCGCGCCGCATCGCGTTCGGCATTTGAGCGAACTTTTCCCCAGAGGTGGACGACACCGTCGGTTACCGTCACTTCGGGACACATGGCGAACATGCCGGCGGCCGCGCGCAGATGCGTCTGGGCGCTGATCTGCATCGCTTCGTCGCCTTTGGCGATCGGCTCCGGCGATGTCGCGGCGATGACCTTGAGCAGGTCGGCGCGGCTCACAATGCCGACGACCTTGCCGTCGCGCAGAACCGGGAGCCGCTTGATCCCGCGTGTACCAAGGAGCGCCGCCACTGCATTGAGGGACATATCCTCGGTTGCCGTTATCACCGGTTTGGACATGACGTCGCCGACTCGCCAGCTATGGCTGCGCACGAAATCGCGGGCTTCTCCCTCTGTCCAAGTGCCGCGGGCCCAGGGGTCGTCCCGCACCATGCCCTGTCCGAACTCGACACGGCGCAGCAGGTCACCCTCGGTGAGGATACCCACCAGGTGTCCGTTGTCATCGACGACCGGTGCGCCGCTGACTCGATGGTCAAGCAAAATCTGGGCGGCATGCTTGACGGAGTGTCCCGGCATCAGCGTGACGATATCTGTCGTCATGGCCTCGGCGACCTTCATGAAAATCTCCCGTCTGGGTCCAAGCTACTCATCACCCTATCGCCCGAACGTGGCCCGACGTTGATCGGCGTCAAGCGGCGACGCGAAGGCTGCCTCCCATCCGGCCGAAGAAGGCCTCGACGGTGTCGCGCTTGCACAGCTCCGTCGCCTCGGTGGTGACGGCTGCGGCCGCGGCAGCAACGCCGTAGCGGGCGGCCTCTTCGAGCGGCCAGCCGTTGGCAAGTCCAAACGTGAGCGCCGCCACAAAGCTGTCACCCGCGCCGACGCTGCTGCGGACGTCGACCTTGGGCGGCCGAATTTCGATTTGCCGACCGGCCAACGTAACGATCGCGCCATCTGCCCCAATCGTGACGATTGCCGCTTCGCAGAGGCCGTTGTCGACGAGCTGGCGGCCTAGTGTGTGCGCTGCCGCTTCCGTGTCTCCGCCCAGCAGCTCCTGCGCCTCCAAATGATTGAGTCGGATGAGAAAAGGGCGTTCGACAGCGGCAGCGCGCAGCGGTGCGCCGTGCGTGTCGATGACCAGCTTGCCGCCGAGGTCACGGGTCCGACGTGCCAGGCGGGCATAGAAGTCATCGGGAACCCCCGGTGGCAGGCTGCCGCTGGCCACGACGTACCCAGTGTAGCTATCGATCCGAGAAGTCAGCTTTTCCAGGATAGCGTCGGCCTCGGCCGGGGAGATACATGGCCCCGGCAGCACGAAGCGGTAGTGCTGCGCCGTTGCTTCTTCCATGACAGTGAAAGACGAGCGGGTCTCTCCAACCAGCGGCCAATAGTCGATATCGATGCGAGTGCGGTCGAGGATCGTGCGCAACTGCGCGCCAGTGTGGCCGCCAATGGCAACGAAGGCTCTGCTCTCACCACCGAGTTCCTTGATGGCGCGCGAGACATTCACCCCACCGCCCCCGGCATCGAGCCGCGGCTCGGCGCAGCGCAACTTCTGCTGCGGAATAAGATGGTCAGTCGATGTCATGACATCGAGTGCGGGGTTGAGCGTGACGGTTAGCACGGGCAACATATCACGCTCCCTCGCCGAGATGGATCCGCACGATGCCATCGAGCAGCGCGAGTGCCTCCTCCCGAGGTCGCTGGAACGCGTTGCGGCCGACAATCGAGCCGAAGCCACCTCCGTCGCGGATGGCCCGCACCTCGTCGAGGACCGCAGCATCGTCACGAGCAGGGCCACCGGAAAAGATCACGATGCGGCGGCCCGAGAAGGCGCTCTGGACGACGTGAGCGATGCGGTGCGGAAGTTCGGCGTAGCTTGTGCCGGTTGCGTCGTAGACAGATTTGGCGTCGGGCTCGGCGACATAGGCCGTCGGCGGCTTGACCTTGATGATGTGCGCACCGAGCTGCGCGGCGATATGGGCGCCATAGGCCACAACGTCTAGCGCAGTCTCGGCCTCCTTGCCGAGCGTTCCGCCCCGTGGATAGGCCCAGATGACAACGGCCAGCCCGCGGGCCTTTGCCTCCGCGGCGCCGGCCCGCACCTCTTCGAACATTTCGTACTGCCGGTCGGAACCCGGATAAATAGTATAGCCGATCGCCGAGCACCCGAGTTCAAGTGCGTCGCGGACCGTAGCTGTTATCGCCTCGTCATTCGCTGTCCCGAGGCTATTGGCATTGTTGGCCTTGAGAATGAGTGGAATCTCACCGGCATAACGATCGGCGCCAGCGTTGAGCAGCCCGAGCGGAGCCGCGAAGGCACTGAGGCCTGCCTCGATAGCGAGTTCAAAATGGTAGTGTGGATCGTAGGCTTGCGGGTTCATTGCAAAGCTTCGCGCAGGACCATGTTCGAAGCCCTGGTCGACGGGCAGGATGACAAGCTTGCCCGACCCACCCGTGCGGCCATGCATGAGCAGGCGGGCCAGGTTGGCTTTCACCCCCGGCCGCTCGCCGTCGTACCAGCCAACGATCTTCCGGACTTGATCGGTGAGCCGGGTCATCTCAGGCCCGTAGCCGGTGGATGCGGCTCGGACCTGCGGGCAAGCTGTTGGCAAGCGCCACGGCCGCGCCGCGCAGGCCGGCATCAGCGCCGGCTTTGATCACAGCCAGCGGCACGTCGCCCAAGTAGCCGTGGCGATCGCCGACACTTTCAAAAGCGTCGCGAAAGCGGACAGTCTGCAGCGCCGGTATCAGGTTGGATGGCATTCCGCCCGCCAGATATACGCCGCCGGTTGCCCCGAAATGCAGCGCGACGTCTCCAGCGAACCGACCAAGCCAGGTCGCCATCAAGTCGAGCGCCTCGGTCGCCGCTGGGTCCTCCCCAGAGAGGCCAGCCTTGGTGATCTGCGAAGGGGTCAGTTTCCTGGCTGGGCCGGACTTTGCCGCGACGAGCGAGTCGTAGAGCCGCACCAGCCCATGCCCCGTCAAGATGTCGCCGGCCTGAACCATGCCCTCATGCGCCACCACCTTTGTTACATCGAACTCGTGCTCAAGTGGCGCAGGGAAAGAGGCAAAGCGGCTCTCGCCAGAATAGGCGCACCACTTGCCTCCACTCCAAACCAACGCGGCCGCACCCAGGCCCGTGCCAGCGCTGATGACAGCGCGGGTGGCCGTACGTCGAAGCTGGCCCTTGTTGAGCTCGATAACATCATAGCTGCTGAGCGAGGGTATCGAGAGCGCCAGAGCCTCGAATTCGTTGACGAAGCAGACATGCTCCGAGCCGGTGACGGCGCGGATATCGTTCCAGTCAAAGGTCCAGGGCAGGTGGCTCATACTGGCCTGCTGTTCATCGACCTTGCCCGCGATCGAAAGCCCCACTTTGTTCGGGACCTTCGGCAGCGACTTGATGTAGCGCTCGATCGCCTCCATCGGCGAGGCGAAATTGTCGCTGTTGAGGAGCGCAAAATTGCTCACCGAATACTCGTCGATGTCCATCGTCGCGAGACTGATGAAGGTCCCGCCGATTGCCCCAACCAAAGCATGCCTCGAATTGTCGGTCATGGCTTCCTCCCTGACGGCCACTCCGGCAGCGGCGCCGGTGTTGAGCGCATCATGCAGCCGGGATCGTCGGCGCATTTGACCCGCATCAAAGCGTCGCGCGCCATTGCAGCGGAAGCTCCGACAGGTGGCCGAAGCCCCTCGCAGTGCGGGAGAACGATCATGCTCAAGAAACTCACGTCGATCGATTGGTTCGAGACCCTCGGGCGCGGTGACGTCGCGCGGGTCGGCGGCAAGAATGCATCGCTGGGTGAGATGGTACGTGCGCTCGAGGGTCAGGGTATCAAGGTGCCGCCTGGCTTTGCCACCACGGCCGATGCGTACTGGGAGTTCATCGACGGCAACGGGTTCCGCTCCAGGATCGATGCGCTGATCGACGACTGGAACAATGGACGGAAGTCTCTCGCCGACGCAGGCGCCGCCATTCGCGCAATGATCCAGCACGGCGCCTGGCCATCCAATCTGGCCAATGCCATCGCCCAGTCTTACGGTGAGCTATCGCAGCGCGCCGGGAAGCACGACGTCGCTGTCGCCGTGCGCTCAAGCGCCACGGCCGAAGACCTGCCCGACGCAAGTTTCGCCGGGCAGCAGGAATCCTACCTAAACATCCAGGGTGAGGCAGACCTTCTTGAGGCCTGCCGGCGCTGCTACGCCTCGCTCTTTACCGACCGAGCGATCAGCTATCGGAAGGCCAAGGGCTTCGATCATACGAAGGTCGCCCTCTCGATCGGCGTCCAGCAGATGGTGCGCTCCGATCTGGGTGGGTCCGGCGTGATGTTTTCGATCGACACCGAAACGGGTTTTGACAAGGTCGTCCTCATCAACGCCGCGTGGGGGCTCGGCGAGAACGTCGTCCAGGGGGCGGTGGACCCCGACGAGTATGTGGTCTTCAAATCCTTTCTCGGCGATCCGTCCTGCGTCCCCATCATCGAAAAGAAGCTTGGGGGCAAGGCGAAGAAGATGATCTATTCGACCGGCGATCATCCGACGCGCAACGTGCCCACCTCGAAGGCCGAGCGCGCGGCGTTCGTGCTCTCTGACGTGGAAATCGTGAAGCTTGCGCAACAGGCGCATGCGATCGAGCTGCACTATGGCTGCCCGATGGACATGGAGTGGGCCCGCGACAGCGCGACGGGCGAAATCTTCATTGTTCAGGCTCGGCCAGAAACCGTTCAGTCGCGGCGCGACTCCGGTGCGATCCGCAGCTACACCATCAGCAACCAGGGCAAGCGTCTGACCGCCGGCATCGCAATCGGCGACGCCGTGGTCACAGGCCAGGTCTGCTTGATCGAGGACGTCAAGGACATCGACAAGTTCGTCGATGGCTCGGTCCTCGTCACTTCGACAACTGATCCCGACTGGGTGCCGCTCATGAAGCGCGCAGCGGCCATCGTTACCGATCACGGCGGGCGCACGTCGCACGCCGCCATCGTCAGCCGCGAGTTGGGCCTGCCCGCCATCGTGGGCACTGGCGACGCGACGCACCTGCTCCATTCCGGACAGGACGTGACCATCTCCTGTGCCGAGGGCGACGAAGGCTATGTCTATGAGGGCTTCGCGGCGTTCAAGGCCAACACCCTGGACGTCACGGCCCTCGCGCCGACCAAGACCAAGGTCATGATCAACCTCGCCAATCCGGGTGCTGCGTTCCGCTGGTGGCGGTTGCCGGCCGATGGCGTCGGCCTGGCTCGCATGGAGTTTGTGATTGCGAACACCATCCGCGTCCATCCCATGGCACTTCTCCATTTTGACCGACTGAAGGACCATCAGGCCAAGGCCAAGATTGCCGAGATCACCGCCAGCTATCCCGACAAGGCCGAGTATTTCGTCGATCAGTTGGCGCGCGGTCTCGCACGTATCGCCGCCGTGGCCCATCCGGGGCCGGTGATCGTTCGAATGAGCGACTTCAAGACCAATGAATACGCGCAACTCCTGGGTGGCGAGGAATTCGAACCCAAGGAAGAGAACCCCATGATCGGGTTCCGTGGCGCCTCTCGCTACTACTCGCCAAAATACCGGGATGCGTTCGCCCTGGAGTGCCGCGCCATCGAGCGCTTGCGCCGCGTCATCGGCTTCGACAACGTCGTCGTCATGATCCCGTTCTGCCGTTCGCCCGGCGAAGCGGACAAGGTTCTCGAAGTGATGGCGGCGCATGGCCTGAAGCGTGGTGACCGCGGGCTGCAAATCTATGTGATGTGCGAAATTCCATCGAACGTTATTTTGGCCAAAGCCTTCGCCGAGCGGTTCGATGGATTCTCCATCGGCTCGAACGATCTTACCCAGCTCACCCTTGGCGTTGATCGCGACTCTGGCGAACTCGCGGGATTGTTCGATGAGCAGGACGACGCGGTGAAATGGATGATCCGTAGCGTCGTCGAAGCTGCCAAGTCGGCAGGCACCAAGATCGGCCTTTGCGGCCAGGCGCCTAGCGACCACCCGGAATTTGCGCGCTTCCTTGTCGAATGTGGCATCGACTCGATTTCTGTCAGTCCCGACAGTTTCATCGAGGTGAAGCGGCAGGTCGCCTTGGCCGAATCCTCCATGGGAGAGATCAGGAAATGAGGGACTTGCCGCAACAGGAACGGGCCCAGCTCGGTTTGCAGTATGTCGAAGATGCGGTCGTCGCTCTGCTGACTGAACATTCAAAAGGCATGCAGGCCTCGGATGTTGCCGACGCGCTGGGCCTGAGCACCGATCTCGACTCGACGCATCGCGACATGATCGCCGAGGGGGTATTGTCGTTGCTGGCCCGCAACGGGCGGATCCTCTGGGACGACCGCAAGCAAATCTACATCGACAACCCGGCGCGGGGCTGAGGGGCAAGCTGCCATCGATACCCTGCCGGGGTGACGCCCCACTTCACGTCAGCCGCCTTCGGGGCCGCGCAACACGAGCATCATCATGAAAGCAACTCACGCCTGCATCTGGATCGACCATCGCGAGGCCAAGATCTTTGGCATCAGCCGCGACGCCAGCCAGGAAACGGTCATCCACGACCACGAAACACCCCGGCACATTCATCGCAAGGCGGACGCAATCGGCAGCGGCAAGCCCGATCACGCGTTTTTCGAAGACG
>JBDTVO010000013.1:0-22184 GCA_040007135.1 Devosia sp.
AACATGAAACTCAGCGCTTCCCTGGAACCATCGGGGTAGTCGACCTGTCCTTCGAACTGAGAGGCGGCTTGGCCCTTCTGGGGTCCACTATCCCAACTGTCGGCGTGGGTCTCTCCAATCCGAATGGTGAAGGGAGGCCGCACAGGAAGCGTCCCGGGCGGGAGATTGTTTGCCGCAGAGTCGCTATAGCGATCGAGGAATGTTGCGAGCGTTGCCTCGTTGAGCGCCGCCGGCAATTTGCCCTCGTCGAATGACCGGCAGCTGAGCGCCGCGTCCTTGGTGGCATCGTCTACAATCCCATTCGCCGGACCAGCGTAGCAACCGAGTTCGTGGAGACGGGTTTGAAGCAGTTTCGCATGGGTGCGGTCATCGTCTGAATAAAGGACGGCGCCATCAGTAACCGAAATGTTCCGCATCTGGACGGTGATGCCGCCGGGCTGAATCTCTCGGAATTGGGTAGGATAACCGGCTTGCTTCCAATCGAAGCCGCGCCCAACCAGCGATAATCCGAGACGAAACATAATCAGCTTGGGATCGTCTTTCTTTTCGGGGAGACATTCGTTGGTCCGGTAGCAGAAGGGAGGCTGAGTGGTTGCAACATCCTCTCGGATGTAAACGGCCTTGTCGTTACAACTGACTTTGATCCAGCCGGTATTATCGTTCGCCCAGTGGACCTTCATCGAGAAGGACAGCCACTTGCCAAAGTCCTCAGGCGCCTGACACTGCTCTCCAACGAAAGTAAGCCCCCGCTTGGCATCCAGTTTCAGGTCAAAAAGGAAGTCCTTGATCTTCTGGTATCCCTCCCAATCTGCGATCCGCAGTGTGCTGTCCCACCCATCGGACCTGTAGCCGACTGAGTAAGGGTCGAACTCGCCGGGATAGGCCATGCTCGGGTCAATCAACACGTCAAACCGATACTCGATGCTCTGGCCGAGCTTTTCGTTGGCGTGCTGCATCTCCGATCTGATGTTTCCGTTCATGCAGTCGATTTCCCCGCGACCGTCGCCGTAGTCCTTCTTCGAGCATTGCCGATCGAGGATTTTGAAGGTCGTCACGCCGGCAGTTGTCGTCGGCTTCACCGACCCATTCCACAGCCACAGTCGGAATCCCTTCGGCAGCGGGTCGGCGAAAGTCGAGCTGACAAAGAGAAGCGCGATGAACAACGCTGCAACGATTCGCATAGAGCCTCCGGACTCCAATCCCCCCGATAATAAGTGGATAGCGAATGCAGTATGCGGTCAAGTCGGCTGACCTCCACATCTGGCCGATGAGCACGACGCTCTGGCTTCTTTGGCGCAAAACGGAAGTGACGGTCGACGTGACTTGATGTGCGCCGCTAGTAACTCCCGTGCTTCTATAGAGGGCACGTGGCTTTGTGCTCCCCGAGGACGTCCGACTGTTCGGAGCCCCTTCCAGGGAGTGCAGGGGAGCAAGTACGCGCGGCCTCCACGGTCCGCGGTGGCCCGACCGGCCTCGGCGCTCTGGACGCCGACGCCAAGTCCGCTCCTGGCCCAATGCGGACCCTCACATAGTTGCTCTTTCGGTCAGCTCGCCGCCCGCGTGTCGCGGCGTGCGACTGCTGCCAGTTGATTGGCTGGGCACTGCGGACATGCGGGCCATGGACCGGGATGGATCACGCAGAAGGTCTCACTGCCTGCGTAGGGATTCATGATTTCGCCGAGAGGCGGTCGCGTTCGAGGGCGTCGAGGATCAGGCTGAGGCCGTAGGTGAACTCGTCCGCGGGGTCGTAGTCACTTTGCATCAGTGCCGTGGCGGACTCGTTCAGGTAGGGATACTCCTCCGCTGGCAGTTGCGGCAGGAACACGTCGTCGATCATGTCCGCGAGCTCCCCGGCGTCGGCGAACGGAAGGCTCGCCGCCTGGACGGCTGCGCCGTAAATGTAGTTGTCGAGGAGCCAGTTCGCGTGGGTCGCCATCTGGACAGAGAAGCCGGCCTTGCGCAGGGCGGCCGTCACTGCCTCGTGGTACCGCAAATTGGCGGGTCCCGGGGTGGTCCGTGACGGCATGAGGGTGATCGCCCAGGGGTGACGGGCAAGCACGCCTCTGGCAGAGACCGCCCACGCCCGCATCTCCGATTGCCAATCACCCCCGCTTTCCGGCAGCTCAATCTCGGCAAAGACGAGGTCCACCATGCCGTCGAGCAACTCCTCCTTGTTGCCGACGTGGTGGTACAGCGACATTGCCCCAGCGTTCAGCCCTTGGCCCAATTTGCGCATGCTGAGCGCATCGATGCCCTCGCTGTCGGCGAGGGCGAGCGCCTGGCGCAGCACCCGCTCCTTGCTGAGCGGCGTGGGGGCTCCTGCACCTTGTCCTGCATCTGCCTCCACGTGGGCGGCCTCCTTCAATCTCTTCTTGACAGATCGTACAGTGTACGACTATCACGCGGCTAAGGATCGTACACCGTACGATTATCGCATGGTGGTGGTCACCTGCGAGTGGAAAAAGACAGGAGCGTCAAGATGATTGAAGCAACACCAGCAATGACTGCAGGGGGTCGGGGGTCGACGGCGCGAATCGTCGGTGTGATCGCGATCGCATACGCCGCATCGATGATTGTTCAGAACGCGTTGTTTGCGGGAGCACCTAACTACGGCGATCCTCTTGATATCGTCCTCACCTACCACGCCAAGCACCAGAGCGCCTTGGCTGTCACTTCGGGTCTGGAGGCAGTGAACATGGTGTTACTCCTGCTGTTCGTCACGGCGCTACATGGGCTCGTACAGCGCCGTGGTGGCATGGGAGCGGACTGGTCGAGGCTCGCCGTAGCAGCCGGAGCGACGCTCTCGGCGTTATCGGCACTCACCATTGCCACTCACATCGCGGTCATACTCGCCGCGGATGGCCTGACAGAGCCTACCCCTGCCTTCGGGCTGATGTGGCAACTCCATGCCGCGACCTTCGCGTTGTCACTACCCGCGCTCGGAGCGACCTTCGTCGGCGCAGCGTTGGCCATTCACGCCAGCGGCTTGACGCGACCGTGGCAGCGACTAATTGGCGTGGCGGGCGGCAGCCTGCCCATCTTAGCCGGACTTGGAAACCTCGCCATCGCGGATGGGTCGCCACTGTTGTTCGTCGGGGTTCTAGGGCTCGCTATGTGGCTCGTCTGGCTCATTTCCAGCGGCGTGCGGCTAATTCGTGGATAAGACAACTACGACATCGCTTCGCCCGCTCCAAAATCTCGAAGAGATTGATGTTGTTGCGAGCCCGGGGAGACCCGGGCTTTCGCATTTTGCGACTGCCGGCAGCGGCCGCGCGCCCGCAGATCGCCCGCCAATCCGGCTGATCGGGAAAATTGCTTAACCTTGTCAATGGGATTGCTCCCAAGGCCCGGCGGCCATTTACCGATTGTTCGCCGTGCCGCCTCCAGATTGCGCCCGAAGTTTGACAAGGGGGCAGTCTTGGCGACCCAGGCCACTATCGACGGGGTACCGGAGTTCGCGCTGCAGTCCAGCATGCGCGATTTCCGGGTGCCGACCGGGCCAAATCTGTTGGAGCGGTGCGAGGGTTTCTTCACCTGGCAGGATGTCCGCCGCCGCAGCGGCACGTGGCCGTTCTCCCGGGCGACGGAAAAGGGCCCGACCGCCAGCTGCGCCGTCCGCGACGACCAGGGTGTCTTGGCGCAGGGCGTGAACTTTGCCTCGCAGGACTATCTCAGTCTTTCCTCGCACCCAATGGTGATCACCGCCTCGTGCCGTGCGGCGCTGGAGTTCGGCGTCCATTCCGCCGGCTCGCCGGTGCTCGTCGGCAATACCTCGACGTCGGTCGAACTGGAACGCCGCCTCGCCGACTTCCTCGGGATGAAAGAAGTCGTCCTCTATTCGACGGGATGGTCGGCGGGGTTCGGCGTCATCAAGGGCCTGGTGCGCTCGCATGACCACGTGGTGATGGATGCGCTGTCGCATTCGTGCCTGCAGACCGGGGCCTCCGCCGCCACCCAGAATGTAATTCTATTCCGCCACCTCGATACCGAGCACTGCCGGCAGCGCCTGGCAACGATCCGTGCCAAGGACCCGCAGGGCGGTATCCTGCTGGTCACCGAGAGCCTGTTCTCGATGAACAGCGACACACCCGACATTGCGGCGCTGCAGGCCCTGGCGCGCGAATTCGGCGCGACGCTGGTGGTCGACGTAGCGCACGACCTCGGCTGCCTTGGGCCGGGAGGCTCGGGACACATCGGCCTGCAGGGAATGCTGGGCAAGGTCGACCTGGTCATGGGCAGCTTCTCCAAGACCTTCGGTTCGAATGGCGGGTTCGTCGCCACCAACAGCCGCGAGGTCAAGGAATACCTCAAATTCTACAGCCCCTCGTGCACCTTCTCGAACGCCCTCTCGCCGATCCAGGTGGCGACGATCAGCAAATCGCTAGAGATCGTGCGCTCCAACGAGGGCCAGACGCTGCGCGAGCAGTTGATGCGGAACATCCGCTCGCTGCGCAAGCACCTGACCGAACTCGGGCTCGAGGTCTATGGCGACCCGTCGGCCATTGTCTGCGTCAAGACCGGCGACGAAGCCCTGGCGCGCATGATGTCGCGCGAGATGCCGGCGCTCGGGCTGATCTGCAACCTGGTCGAGTTCCCGGCGGTCGCCAAGGGCGAAGCGCGGTTTCGCCTGCAGGTGATGGCGCGGCACACAGAAGCCGAAATCGTTGCCGCGGCGCAGCGCGTCCGCACTGCCATGGACGTCGCCGAGCGCCGGCTCGCAGCCGGGTTCGATCATGTCGAGCCGGATCTCGCGCTGGCCAGCTGAAGCGACAACAGGAGGGCAGCGTCATGTCCGGACCGTTCACACTCGCAAGCATCAACAACACGGCCAAGACGGCCGCCGACTGGTTCGTTCCGGCCAGCCTTAAGCACGCGCGGTCGAGCCAGGGGCTGGCCCGGGTCTTCGTCATCACCCACCTCGTTGGCGCCGTCATGGGCCTGGCGCTGGTCGGCTACCTGGCAAGGGTCGTGGGCACGGCCGATCTCGGCTTCTTCTTCGTCGTGCTGATGACCGCAACGTTTGCCGTGCTGCCGATCATCCTCAGGCGCAGCGGGCACATGGCGCTGGTGACCATCGTATCGTTCCAGGCGCTGACCATCACGTCGCTGGTCGGCACCTACGAGTATGGCGGCTTTGCATCGCCGTTCCTCCCGTGGCTGCTTGTCGGGCTGATGAGCGGCCTGTTCTATCAGTCGCGCCGCACCGGGCTCATCGTCGGCCTGTTCGTCGCCGATCTTGCGGTGTTCTTCGGCTTCCTCATCTGGCGGGCGCAGCCGGCGCTGCCGCAGGCCCTCGACCTGACGCTGCTGAGCTGGGTCTCGATCGCCGTGGCGATGACCTACATGGCCTACATGGCGCTCTATTACGCACGCGTCATCGCCAGCCGGGCAGAACTGGAACTCGAGGCGGAGCGCTACCGGGCGATGTCGGTCGATCTGGAACAGGCGAAGGCCGCGGCGGTCAGTCTCAACCGCACCCGGTCGCAGTTCTTTGCAAAGATGAGCCACGAGCTGCGTACCCCGCTCAACGCCATCATCGGCTACTCCGAGATCCTGCTCGAGGATTTTGCCGACTCGCCGCTGCAGGAAAATCAGCACATGGGCGATTTGCGCCGTATCAACTCGACGGGCAGGCACCTGCTGTCGCTGGTGTCCGATGTGCTCGACGTCGAGACGGTCGAAAACGGCGACAGCACCATCGAGCTGGCCCCTATCACCCTCGGCGAGCTCTGCGACGACGTGGTGGCGACCGCCAAGCCGCTGGTCGAGCAAAGCGGCAACAGGCTGGTTGTCGACTGCGAGCTGCGCGACGACGAGATCGTCACCGATCCCAAGAAGCTCCGGCAGATGCTGATCAACCTGATGAGCAACGCGGCCAAGTTCACCAGCAAGGGCACCGTTACCCTGGAGCTGTGGGTCGAACGCGCCGTCGCCGACGACCGACTGCACGCCGCGGTGCTCGACACCGGCATCGGCATCGCCGCCGACGCGCTGCCAAGACTGTTCGAGAACTACGTCCAGGCCGACCACACGATCCAGGGTCGCTTCGGCGGGACCGGCATTGGCCTCGCCCTGACGCGGAAATTTGCAGGCCTTCTCGGAGGGACCGTGTCGGTTGTCAGCCAGCAGGGTCGCGGCTCGTGCTTTACCATCGACATTCCGGCCACGGCCAAGGCCACCGTCACGGCCGATTTGCGTCCGGCGACCACTAAACTCCTACAAGCAGGGATGAGATGATCGCCCACAATCTGGCCGTAGAGACGTTCGAGTCCGTCCCGGAGCGCAAGACCAGGATCCTGGTTGTCGACGACGTCGCGGACAATCGGGACATTCTGGTGCGCCGCCTCTCCCGGCGCGGCTTCGAGGCCGTCGAGGCGGGAGGCGGGCATGAAGCGCTGAAGCTCATGCGGGAGCAGGATTTCGACGTCGTCCTGCTCGACATCATGATGCCCGACCTCAGCGGCAACGACGTGCTGCGGCAGATCCGACTGAGCAAGTCGGATATCGATCTGCCCGTCATCATGGTCCGCGCCAAGAGCCAGAGCGAGGACGTGGTCGAAAGCCTGTCGCTGGGCGCCAACGACTACGTGACCAAGCCCATCGATTTCGGCGTGGCGCTCGCACGCATCGCCAACCAGGTGTCGCGCAAGCACAGCGCCGACCAGAACCGGCAGGACACGCTCGACCTCAAGCACGCGGTCAAGGCCGAGACGGAGCAGCGCCGGCATTCCGAGGAGCAGCTGCACTATCTGGCCTACCACGATCCGCTGACAGGCCTGCTCAATCGCGGCGCCTTCCGGGATTCGCTCAATCAGGCGCTGGACAATCTGGCGGTGTCCGACGCCAAGCCGGCCGTGCTGTTCATCGATCTCGACCGGTTCAAGGCGGTGAACGACAGTTTTGGCCACGGCATCGGCGACAAGGTGCTGGTCGCGGTCGCCGAGCGGCTGCGGGCGACGATTGATCCGGGCATCGAACTCTGCCGACTTGGGGGCGACGAGTTCGGCGCGCTGATCCTCGGTCATACCGATCCGAGCTATGCGATGGAGCAGGCCGACCGGTTGGTGAATGTCCTGCAGCAGCCGTTCGAGATCGACGGGCGCGTCATCGCCATCGGCGCGAGTTGCGGCGTGGCGCTGGCCTCGTCCGTGTCATCGGAGCTCGAGGTTCTGGTGAAAGCAGCCGACCTCGCCATGTACCACGCCAAGAAAGCCGGCCGCAGCGGCACCGTGCTGTTCGAGCCGCGCATGCTGCTCGAGCACGACGAGCGGCGGGAGTTTGAGGAAGACCTCCGCGCCGCCGTCCGGCAGGGAGATTTCCAGCTCTTCTACCAGCCGCTGGTCGACGTCTCGACAACGACGGTTCGCTCGTTCGAGGCGCTGCTGCGCTGGCCGCACAAGACGCGCGGGCTGATTGCCCCCGACACCTTCATCCCGATCGCCGAAGAGACCGGCCTCATCATCAATATCGGCGAGTGGGTGCTGCGCGAGGCCTGCAAGCAGGCGATGAAATGGCCCGAAAAGATCAGCGTCGCGGTCAACCTTTCGCCGCTGCAGTTTCGCAACCCGAGCCTTATCGGCTCGGTGGTCGGGGCGCTTGCCGCCAGCGGGCTCAGCGCCAACCGGCTGGAGCTCGAGATCACCGAGTCCGCGCTGCTGGGCGCCGAGAAGCGCAATCACGAAATCCTGCGCTCGCTGCGTACGCTTGGCGTGCGCGTTTCGATCGACGATTTCGGCACCGGCTATTCGTCGATGAGCTATCTGCAGAACTTCGCCGTCGACAAGATCAAGATCGACAAGCGCTTCGTGCAGGGCCTCGACAACGGCAAGAGCAGCGGTGCGATCATCCAGGCCATCATCAACCTCGGCATCGAGATCGGGGTGGGCACGGCCGCCGAGGGCGTCGAGACCCATGCCCAGCTTCAGTCGGTGCTGGAGCGCGGCTGCACGCTGATCCAGGGCTATTTGTTCAGCCGGCCGCTCACCGCGGACGATGCGACAGCATTCCTCGCCACGCCACCGCAGGCAAAAGACGGCGAAGTCTGAGAGGACAGCAGATGAGCATTCCCTCCCCCTCGTTCCTCGTACGTCTCGGCAGCCGCTACATGCGGTTGATCGAATATTTCATCCCCGACCGGATGCGGGGTGATCGCGAGGCCGAAAACCAGGCCCGGATGTTCCTGATCAGCCACTCGCTGGGGCCGATACTGGGCAACGCGGTGCCGCTCGCGGTGCTGGCGTTCAACGCGACGCTTCGCATCGATGCCATCGTTCTCGCCGTTGCCATCACCGCGTTCTGGGTCTTTCCGTTCCTGCTCAAGGGGGGCGCCAACTACAAGCTGCTGGTGCTGACCTCGGTGGTCGATCTCAACTTCTGTATCCTTTGGAGCTGCTACTACTACGGCGGCGTGTCATCGCCGACCCTGCCCTGGCTGCTCATCATCCCGATCCTGTCGCTGTTCTATGTGGGCGGCCAGCGCCAGTTGCAGCCGAGCCTGCTGGCCATCTCGGCCGGCGCCTTCGCGATCTTTCTTGCGACCTATAACAATTTCCCGCCGCCGGCGATGAACATGCCACCGTTCGCCGTCTATGGGCTGGGCTTCGTGTCGACTGCGGCCGCACTCGCCTATGTCGCGACGATGGCCATCTACTATGCGCGTATCTTCGATGCGAGCATCGCGCTCGAAACCGAAGTCCAGCGCCGCCGCAAAGCCGCCGAGGAACTGCGCGAGGCGATTGCCGAGGCGGACCGGGCGGGTTCGGCGAAGGCCGAGTTCCTCGCCCGGATGAGCCACGAGATCAAGACGCCGCTCAATGCGGTCATCGGCTACAGCCAGCTGCTGCGGGAAGACGGCACCGATATCCCCGAGACCGCGCACCAGGATATCAACCGCATCCATGACGCGGGCCAGTATCTGCTGCGCCTCGTCAACATGGTGCTCGATTTGTCAAAGCTCGAGGCCGGACGCATGCAGTTCGATGTCCGCACCCACGCCATCCGCGACTGCGTCGCCGACGCGGTCGAAGACAAGCGGTCGATCATCGAGGCCAACGGCAACGACATCGTCGTCGATGTCGATCGCGATCTTGCCGAGATCGAGACCGATCGCGGCCGCTTCCGCCAGGTGCTGGCCGCGGTGCTCGAGAACGCTGGCCAGCACACGCTGGGCGGCACCGTGACGGTGATCGTTCGGCGCGGCACCGGGGCCGACCTGTCGATGGTTTCGATCAGCATCTCCGACACCGGTCCGGGCATCGATGCGGCAGTGCTGCCGACGGTGTTCGAAATGTTCCACACGACGCGCGACGCCGCGGGCGGCCGCTTCGGCGGCACCGGCACCAACCTCACGGTCGTCAAGCGCCTCTGCGTCGCCATGGGCGGCGACATCGTCGTTCACAGCCTCGTCGGCGCAGGCAGCACCTTCACCGTGAGATTGCCGCTGCATGCAGGCGCTGCGAGCGAAGTGCTGCAGCGGGCGGCCTGAGCGTCGCGCGCCTAGCTGGCGACGCGCCGCAGCTTGCTGCGATTGGCAAACAGTTGGTCGGTCGAGACGGCGCCGCCGGGCCTCCCCACAGGCATCGCCAGGCGCTTGCGCTTTGCCTCGATGCCGCGTTCGGTGAGCATGACGTTCAGCATCGATAGCAGCGGTGTCGCCTTGAGGTTGGGGGCCTCCCCGCGCCCGAGGCGATAGAGCTGGCCGTAGAACCAGTAGATGCCAGCAAAGCTGTTGATGGTGCGAACCAGCGCCAGCGGCGAATTGTTGCTCAGCAGCCCGGTGTCGCGCCGCAGCTTTTCTTCCCATGAGGGCAGCAGGTCGGTGTGCTGCAACAGGAAATGGGCGACGCTGTCGGGATCGACGCAGACCGGTCGGGCAACACCCAGGAGGTCGACGCCTTCATCGAGCGCCTGCTGCATGCCCTCGCGGGAGCGCAGTCCGCCGGTCAGCATGATCGGCATCGACACCTGGCCGCGCAGCGAGCGGGCGAAATCGAGGAAATAGGCCTCACGCGCCAGCGTCGAGGCGCGCCTGGGCGCAACGGTGCCCTTGCCGCCACCCATCTCGCCGACCATGGCCGGACTTTCGTAGCTGCCGCCGGAAATCTCCAGCAGGTCGACGCCGGCGGTCTCGAGCATCCTGGCGACGGCGACGCTCTCTTCGGCGCCGAATCCGTCCTTCTGGAAGTCGGCCGAATTGAGTTTCACGCTGATCGGGAAGTCGGCGCCGACGGCGTCGCGGGTCGCTTCGACGATCGACAGCAGCAGCCGGGCGCGATTGGCGAGGCTGCCGCCCCACCGGTCGCTGCGCTGGTTGGCGCTGGGACTGAGGAACGACGACACCAGATAGCCATGCGCGGCATGGATCTGGACGCCGGTGAAACCAACGGATTTGCAGATCCGCGCCGCCGAGGCAAAGCGGTCGATGACGGCGAGGATGTCGGCTTCCGTCATTTCGCGCGGCTTGCCGAACAGTCCGCCGGGCAGCCCGACGGCGATGGCCGATGGCGACAGCGGATGCGGATTGACCGATTTCTGCGTCTGGCGGCCGGAGTGGGAGAGCTGGGCCCAGAAATGGGCGCCATAGCGTCGCGCCACAGCGGTCCAGGATTTGAGCCGGGCCGCCTGATCGCCGCTGACGGGACGATCGATGATGACATTGCCAGGCCGTTCGATGTGATCGGCATCAACGATGATGTTGCCGCTGATCATCAGGGCGAAGGCCGCGTCGGCCCAGCCGGAATAGAGGCGCTCCAGCCGATCGGTGGGCCAGCCCCGCGGATCGGCCAGCCCCTCGGTGATCGCCGGCTTCGACAGTCGATGCTCGATCACGGCCCCGCATGGCAGGACGACAGGGCTGATGAGCTCGACCGACATGCTAACTCCTGACGCAACAATACTGGCGCTGCGGCAACCGGCCGACAGACCTGGAAACTCTATCGGGGCTTGCTTTAGGAAGTCTCAATGGACGCCGGCGGGGTCGCACCCGGTGAGCGGGCGCCGGCTGGCTGGCTCGGTTCCACCGGCCGACGCGTCGGGCGGCGGCCGGGGTCGCCACGCCCGCATCGTGTTGATCGTCCAGTGGTTTACCTCTAGTGTCGCCGCCGAGGGAGGGGCAGCGGGCGATAGGTCTGCGGCAGTCTCCGTAACAGCGTCGATGATTTTCGGAGGTGGAATTGCGCTACGTCCTCATCGTGCTCGCACTGTTGTGCGCTCCCTTGCTCATGGCCACATCCGCTGTAGCGCAGGGCTATCCGCTGATGTGCCACGCCGGCGGCGGCATGGCCTTCCACAATTCCGGCGACGGCTCGACCGTCATCAGCTTCAAGCGCGCCTCGCAGGGCTTTGGCGTGCAGCCTCCCGACGAGGGCCAGTGCGCCTGGAATGACCGGCCGACCAACAGCGCCGAGCCGAGGCAGATCCGCGTCATCGATCCGATCATCCTGCCACGCCTGATGGCGCGGATCGAGCGGGGCGGCTTTTTCACCATCAACGCCTATACCAACGGCGATGCGCTCGAGGTCGCCTCCGGCGATTTCGACGATCACCAGCCGTCGACCGAGCCCGCCGCCCAAATACCGTCCGAGGCGGGCCAGATGCCCTCGAACGAGCCCATGCCGCAGGCGATGAGCAGCACCTTCAGCGGCCAGTGGGAATCGCAGACCGAAGACGGCAACGAGTTCGCCATCGAGCTCAAGCAGAACGGCAAGATCGTCAACGGGCACTATGAGGGCATCGACAACGACGTCGAGGGCTCGATCAAGGGCGTGATCAAGGACGGCGCGCTGCATTTCACCTGGAAGCAGGGCAAGTACCGGGGTTCGGGCGAATTCACGCTGTCGGACGACGGCGAGTCGTTCGAGGGCAGCTTCACCGTCGACGGCCAGCACGGCGAAAAGGCGTGGAGCGGCAACCGCTTGTAGCGGGAGTGCCGCAGGTCCCGGCCGATGCCGCCCGTTAGCGGACAGGCGCTCGCTGCGGCGGCGCTGGGCCTGATGCTGCTGGCGTTCGGCGCCACGCGCGCCGCGGCCGACGACTGCCTCCCCGAGCAGGAGCCCAACGACACGCCGGAACTGGCGACGCCGGTCACCGGTGCCTTTTGCACGACCGGAATCGTGAGCAGCGGCGACCAGGAAATCCTCACCTGGACGCTCGACGCGGAAGCCGCCAAGCACCGCTTCACGCTGCATCTCGATGGCATCAAGGGGCAGCAGTCGCGGCTGCAGATCTATCACCTCGACGAGCCGGGAGACGCTGAGAACCCGGCGGTCGTCGGTCCCGAGCTCATCAATCTCGCGACGCCGCTCGATGATGCAGGGGTCGAGCGGACCGATGTATTTCTCGCCCCCGGCACCTTCCTCATCGGCCTCTCATCGAGCGCCGACACGGCCTACGAGTATCGGCTCACCGTCACCGAAGGCGATGCACCGCCGGCACCGGCGGCCGCCAATGCCACTGCCGACACAGCGGCCCCGGTGGCGGCGGCATTCAGCATCAGCGCCACCACCGGCGCCAAGGACCTCTGGTACCTCTGGGCGCTGTCGCCGGCCGATGTGCGCAAGCAGTGGATGCTGACGGCCACGGCGCCGCTCGGCCGGGCGGTGAGCCTCGAACTGCAGACGCCGGACGGCAAGCCGCTGCTGGCCGCCGGCAAGCTCAACGAAGGCCAGCTCGTCCTTCCCGATATCGGCCTGCCGGCCGGCGCCTACCGGGTGCACCTCGCGAGCGAGGGCGATGGCGGCTTTCCGTTCTCGCTCGCGGCGCAGTCCGAAGGTCCGCGCAGCCCGGTGCGCGAGGACGAGCCCAACGATTCCCCGCTCGTTGCGCGGCCGATCGCGCTCGGCAAGACGGTGGCCGGTCACATCAGCCAGGACGGCGACACCGACACCTTCGTTGCGCCGCTCGCCGGCACCGAGGGCAAGCTGTTCACCGTCGAGCTCGCCGGTGAAAGCAAGGCCAGCAAGCGGCTCTGCATCGGCAGTGCCGATGGCGCGACGCTGCAATGCGCCGAGGGTGCAGCGCCGGTGTTGAGCGACGTTCTATTGAGCGACAAGACCCGCTTCGTGACGGTCTCTGGCGGCCGCGACCTCGATGCCGCCTACGCGCTGACCGTCAGGGCCGGCGGCACGGCGGCGGCCGATACCGAAGCCGAACCCAACGACACGCTGCCGCTCGCCAACGCCCTCGCTGCGTCGGCGATGCACGGACACTTCTCGGGCGACGACATCGACAGCTTTGCGTTCAGCGTCAACGACGACACCGACCGCAGCTTCTCGCTCAGCGGCGACGCGGCGCAGTCGATCGAGGTGCTCGATACGCAGGGCCAGTCCTCCGGCCGCCTCGAGCGCAGCGACGGCGAAACCGGGCCGCTGGCGCTGAGCGACCTGGCGCTGCCGCGCGGCGACTACGTCGTCACCGTCGCCGGCAGGGACGGCGACTACACGCTGACGAGCAACGGCGCGACGCCGCCAACCGCCGCGCCCGTCGTCACCGCAGAAGTTGCCGCGTCGAGCGCGCCTGAGCCGGTATCGTCAGCGTCTTCGGAAGAGGTCGCGGTGGCGCCGCCGTCAGTGATGGCGTCATCGGGGGAGCAGGCGACCGCCGACGCCGGGCCCACAGCCGAGCCATCCGCACCCGTGAGCGAGCCCGCGACACCGCCCGCCACCGTCACGCCGGTTTCACTCCCGGCCGACGTCGTCGCCGAGATCGAGCCCAATGAGTCCGACGCCGAGGCGCAGCCGCTGATCGATGGCGTTCGGGTCGCGGCGAGCCTCGAGGATTTCAGTGTCGCCGATCAGTTTCAGATCACGCTCGCCACGAAGCAGACCATCGCCATCACCCTCGATGAGCCGCAGGGCGAGTGCCCGGTCGAGATGGGTCTCGCCTGGGACAGCTCGCTCGGCAGCGAGCCAAGGCTGCAGACGACAGGAGGCCTCAGGACCTACACGGCACGGCTTGAAGGCGGCGTCTATCAGTTGCGCGTCCGCGAGCGCGACAATTGTCCCGAGCCGGCGCACTACCTCATCGGCTACACTGCGACACAGGACACGACGGACACCGGCGACGTCGAGCCGAACGACAATTTCGCCCAGGCTCACCCGGTGCCGCCTTCGCTCGAATTCAGCGGCGAGGTCGGCCAGTTCGGCGAGCTGGGCGCCTCGGGCGATACCGACTGGTTCCGCCTGCCGGCCCTCGACAAGGACACCCCGGTCACGGTGGCGGCAAACGGCCCGGTCACGGTCACACTCACCCAGGGCAAGACGCCGGCCGGCATCATGGGCCAGGCGCCGGACGATCTTGCCGATCCGGCGCAGCAGGTCAGCGTCGTCGTCCCGGCCGGACCCGGCGGCGGCCTCCGCGTCGAAGGGCAGGGGACATAC
The DNA here is from genome assembly GCA_040007135.1 of Devosia sp. Taxonomy (GTDB): domain Bacteria; phylum Pseudomonadota; class Alphaproteobacteria; order Rhizobiales; family Devosiaceae; genus Devosia_A. The sequence goes on from JBDTVO010000013.1 coordinate 14,376, forward strand.
AGCATCAAGGTCGCGATCGAGGGTGTTACGCCGAAGCCGGCGGCAGGCGCCACCGCCAACGGCCTCACCATGGCGCTGGCGCTCGATACCAGCACCGTCGCCGCCTACTGGCACCGCGGGCAGCGGCTCACCGGCAATCTGACGCTGAGCAACAGCGGCACGTCGCCACTCGAGATCGACTTCGCCGGCCTTGCCAGCGAGCCCGGGTGGAACATCGCGGCCGCCCACGCGAGCCTCGCCGCAGGCAGCAGCGAGGCGCTTCCGGTCACCGTCGAAATCGAGCCGGATGCCTTTGCCACCAAGGCCGTGCGGCTGTCGCTCACCGCCATGTCGGCGGGCGCGACGCTGGGCAGTGCCACCGTCGATGCCGCGGCCGATCCGTTCGTCCCGCCGGCCGGCGATCACCTGCAGTTCGGCCTGCCCGATGCGCTGCTCGGCGGTTTCGATCTGGCGTGGACGGGGCTCGGCGGCGAGCTGGTCACCTCCGAGCAGGTGTCGGAGACGCAATTCGCCGAGACCATCAATGACGGGCTCGGCTCCAATGCCGGCTATATCGGCGATGCGGCGCAGCTGCCCATCGACATCGGCGTCAAGTTCGCCGGCGATCACCCGTGGCCGGTCCGCGGCATGACCATCAATCCGCAGGTGCCGAGCCTGTGGGCCAGCGAGGCGGTGAAGGATTTCGAGCTCTGGCTGTCGGCCGACGGCAGTCATTTCGACAAGGTGCTGGCGGGCAGTGTGAAAGCCGAGCCGCGCGAGCAGGCGTTTGTGCTTCCGGCGCCGGTGAATGCCGTCGCCGCACAATTGCGGCTGCTCACCAACGACAATGGTAACACCGGTCACGTCGGCCTCAGCGAATGGAAGGTCATCGCCGATCCGGCCATTGGCATCGGGGCCGAACTCGATGTTGCCGACACGGCGCGCGGCGGCCACATCGTCTGGTCCGACCCGCTGATCTCCGATCAGATCCCTGTGGTCCGCAGCGTCCTCGAGGCCGGCGGCGACGGACCGATCGCCACCGCCGCGATGGGCGCGACGCCGCAATTCACCATCGGCTTCAACGAGGACCGGGCGGCGCAGATCACCCACCTCGAATGGGTCGACTCGCCACCCGCCGAGGGCGCGACGCAGTTCCCCGCCGTTGAAGTGCTCGCCTCGACCGAAACACCGGTCGGCCCGTGGACGTCGCTCGGCGTATGGACTCTCGACCGCGACGCCGATGGCATGGCGCGCAAGGCGTTCGAGGCGCCGGTGTGGGGGCGCTTCCTGCGCTTCGCCCTGCCGGAGCCGCTCGGCAAGGACACCAAGCTGCAGTTCCCCACCAGCATCCACGTCTGGGAGCGCGCCACAGACGGCAGCTACCGTTCGATCCTCGGCGAATGGGGACAATATTCCCCCGACGGCGAATACGAGCGGATGCTGCCGCCGCCGCCAGCCTCCACCATCGCCGGCAACGACCACCAGACGCAGGCAACCGCCGCGGCCCTGCCGTTCGACCAGAGCGCCGCCGGACGCGTCGAACTCGGCAAGCGCGAGGACTGGTACAAGCTGGATCAGCCGGCCGGCAACGATCTGTTGGCCGTCACCCTCACGGGCGAGCCGACCGTTGGCGCCGATGTGACGCTGGTTGATGCGGGTGGCAAGGCCATCGCCCTCAACGATGCTGGCGGCTCGCCGCGCCAGGCGCGCTTCGAGGCCCGGGTCACTCCCGGCATGACGTATTATCTGCGCGTGGCGCAGCCGCCGCATTCGGTGATGATCGCCTACGACACCTCGGGCAGCCTCGAGCAGTTCATCCCGATCATCTCGCGGTCGTTGAACGTATTTGCCGCCGGGGTGACGCCGGGCAAGGAAGCCGTCAACTTCATGCCGTTCGACAGCCCGGCGATGCTGCCCACCTTCTCCGACCAGCCGCGGGTCCTCGCCCAGGCATTGGCGCGGGATGAGCAGGTTTCGACCACCAGCGGGCTCGAGGGCACGGCGATCTCCGCCATGCGCGACCTCGCGCCGCGTCGCGGGACGCGCGCCATCCTGATGATCACCGATGCGGCCAGTCCGGAGACGGCGCAGGTCACCAGCATGTGGAAGATGATCGAGCAGACCCGGCCGCGCATCTTTGCGGCGCATGCCGGCTCGTTCGACGATCCGATGCACGAAAAGCAGGTGCTCGAGGATCTCTCGATCGCGACCGGCGGCAAATACGTGTCGTCGCGCACGCAGCCCGAGCTCAATGTCGCCTTCGACCGGCTCGCGGCGTACCTGCGCCGGCCGGTGGACTACACGGTGATGGTGACGGCCAGCACCGCGGCGCCGCCCGAGCCCGGCACGCTCGTCGTCACCGCGCCGCTGCCGATCGAAAACGCCGCGCCCAATGCCGAAACCGGCGAGCAGCCGCCACCGGCCCAGACCCTCGAGATCGTTCTCGATGCCTCGGGCAGCATGCTGGCGCACCTGGGCGAGAAGCGGAAGATCGAGATCGCGCGCACCGCCCTCGACAAGCTCGTCACCGAGGACCTGCACGCCGGCGATCCGGTGGCGCTGCGCGTCTTCGGCAACGACAGGCCCGGCTCGTGCGAAACCTCGCTGGCGCAGCCGCTCGGGCCGCTCGATCCCGCCTCGACCACCGCGCTGGTCGATTCCATCGTGCCGCAGAACCTCGCGAAGACACCGATCGCAGCCTCGCTCAGCGAGGTCGGCAACGACCTGGCGGGCGCCGTCGGGCAGAAGGTCGTCGTGCTCATCACCGATGGCGAGGAAACCTGCGGCGGCGATCCGCGCGCCGCAATCTCGGCCCTCGCCGCGGCCAATGTCGATGTCCGCGTCAACATCGTCGGCTTCAATGTCGACGATCCGGCGCTGAAGGGCGAATTCGCCGAATGGGCCCGCATCGGTCGCGGCCATTATTATGACGTAGCCAAGCCCGAAGACTTGGCGGCGGCGGTGAAGGCCGCAACGCAGCTTACCTTCTCGGTCAGCGACCAGGCGGGGGCGGTCGTCGCCAGCGGCGAAATCGGCGGCCCGCCGATCAGCTTGCCGGCCGGGACCTATCGCGTCACCATCGACAAAACCCCGCCACGGGTCTTCGAAGGCGTGGTGATCAAGGAAAACAAGACCACGCAGATCGAGGACAGTGGCCCATGAACCGTCACGGACGGCAGCAAGGGAGGCAGAGCGTGCGACACGGGACGTCGATCCTGAGGGCAGTCCTGGGTGTCGGCCTCGGCTGCTGGATGGGCGTGTCGTCCACCGTCGTTGCGCTTGCCGCCGAGTCCGTCGGCGACGAAGCGGCCCGCGCCACCGCCTATGCCATCCAGCTGCAGCGCAGCCTCCAGGCCATCGAGGACGGCCGCCAGCAGTCGCCGCGCGATCGCTGGGATCCGCAATATATCGTCGACACGGTCGGCGTCGACCCGGCTGCGCTCTATGCGTGGGAGCGCGGCAACGTCGCCTGGGTTCCCTATCGTGGCCAGTTGCGCGGGCCCGTCGGCGTGCTGATGGACCGGCGCGCCAACTCGCTCGACATGTCGCTGCTGCTCGCAAAGCTTCTGACGCTGGCGGGACGGCAGGTGCGACTGGCGCACGCGCACCTGTCCAACGACGACGTCGATGCGGCCTGGACCAATCTGGGCGCCATCGCCGCGACGGCAGACCTGCCCGGCACCGAATTTCCCGATGCCGTTCTCGGCTCGTCGCCTGAAATGGCGCCGCCGGAGCCGGCCGCTGCCGCTCCGGCGCCCGCGGCCGACGCAGTGCCCTCCGGGTCGCTGTTCGGCGACGCCGGGGCGCAGTCGGGCTCGCTGTTCGATGCGGCTCCGGCGGAGGCCACGGCGCCGCAGACCACCGAGGAAGCCGCCGCCCTTTACGATCTCGATGCCGATGCCGGCAACAGCACGCTGACCGCCGTGTCCGACGTGCGTGAGTCCGCCGTCGACCAGTTGCAGTCGCGCGTCGCCTCGCAGGGCAGCCGTCTGCTCTCCCTGTTCGCGCCCGCCGACGGACAGGCCGACTATGAGCTGGCGCGCGACGGACTGGCGCTCGCCGATCATTGGTGGGTGCAGGTCAGCGAGGGGGGCAATTGGGTCGACTACGACCTGCTGGCTCCCGATGCCGTTCCCGGCAAGGCGCTGGCCGCCGCCGAGGCGACGATGGACCCCGACAAAGTGCCCGTCGAGGATCGCCAGCAGGTGCAGGTCAGGCTCGTTGCCGAGCAGCTGATCGGCGGCAAGCTGCAGGACAACCCGATCCTCGAGCACGTCTTCGATCCGTCGGCAGTGATCGGCCAGCCGATCAAGCTGCGCAACCTGCCGATGCTGTGGCCGGGCAACTGGGACGCCGTCACGCCCGACGACGTGCAGGAAAAACTGTTCGCCGCGCTCTATACGCAGAACGAGTGGATGCCGATGCTGGTGGTCGGCGACGACAGCTTCCGCAACACCAGCATTCTCGATACCGGCGCCATCAACCCCAATCCGGATCCGCAGAGCAATCCGTTTCTGTCGCTCGCCTTTCCTGCGGCCGGCAAGGTCGGGCGCATCACCGATCTCTTCGGCTCGATGCTCGACGAAGCCGCCGGCCTCGACGGCGATACGGCCACCGCCCCGGTCGAGCCCGCTGCCGAGGGCACGCCGCGGCCCGAGGGTGAGCTCACCTCCGAGTGGCTCGAATACACCATCCTTGTTCCCGGCGAAAAGCCGAAGGTCGAGCGGCGCGTGCTGTTCGATATCCTCGGCGACGCGATGCGCCAGAGCGGCGACTTCTCGAGCTTCCGGGTGGATGAGCCACGGCGGCTGGCGCGCGCCGCCGGCGAGATGACGACGACCGAGATCGTCATCCTGCCGGCCTGGCCGGCGTCCGAATTCATTGCCGACCTCGCAGCGCAGATGGCGCTCGCCAACAAGCCCGTGCTCGACCTGTTCGCCAAGGACCCGTTCGGCAAGGCGCCGCCCAATTCGGTCGAGCTGTTCTCCAAGATGTCGGACATTTCCGGGCCGGCCTATCTCTATTCGATGCTGCGCTCGCAATCGTCGCGCACCAACGAGACGGTGTTCATCGACCGGCCGCAGGTGGTCACCCAGCATGATGTGCTGACCCGGGTGAGGGCCGGCGAATTGACCTCGCAGACCGCTCTCGACGTGGTCGAGAACGGGGTCGGCGTCGATCCCTTCGGCGGCCGCGATGCCTTCATGGTGCGCCTGCTGCAGGGCGTCGCCGATACCAATGCCGAAGCTCTCGCCATGCCGGGTGTCGGCGACAGCGTCGCCAATGCCTTCGATGCTCCCGACGATGCCACCGACGTGCCGCAATGGACGGTGCTGCTGCCGACCGATGCGGCGAGGGTTCCGGCGCTCGGGCTCGCGCCCGCCATCGCGGCGCGCCTCGCGGCCGATCTCAACGCCGGCCAGGCCGTCGTGCTGCCGCCTGCGGCCGCAGACGTCGCGAAGCACGGCTGGTGGCGCGTCGACCCGGGCACTGGAACGACGCTCGGCATCGGCAATCTCGGCTGGGGTCAGGATCTGGTCGAGTACGCCTTCAAGCTCACCATCCAGCTGATGATGGCGCAGATCGGCTGCATGGCGTTCCAGGCCGCCGCCGAGCCCAAGGTCAGGGGGCTTTCAGCCGAGGAAGGCCGCGACAAGATCCAGCAATGGTTCAAGGGCTGCGTGTCGCAGGCGCTGCTCGAGACGGTCGCCGGCATCAGCACCGCCTGGATCCACAGCCATTTCCTCGAAGGCGCCAAGGTGCCGCGGTGGGACAAGCGGGCGCAGACCTCAAAGACCAAGCCGTTCAATCTGCCGCCGCAGGCCATGCCGCACGGCCCGGGCCCCGAGGAAGGTCCGCACACGCCGCCGCGCAAGACTCCGCCGCACGAGGAGACACCGCCGACGCCGCCGACGCGCACCACGCCGCCGCACGAGGACGCACCGCCCACCGCGCGGCCACCGACCGAGGGCAACAACGGCCCACGCCCCACGCCGCAGACCGAGGAGGGCAACACCGGTCCGCGTACCACACCCCCCACCGAGGAGGGCAACACCGGTCCGCGCCCCACGCCGCAGACCGAAGAAGGCGGCAACACCGGCGCCCGCAAGACGCCCCCCACCGAGGAGGAAAGCGGGCCAACCAGGAAGCCCCCGGCCGAGGACGATTCGCTCGACGGCAAGACGCTGCTCGATCCCAATTGCCTTGCCGAGGCCTACGAGGTCCGCGTGGCGATGCTTGAGGTCGAGCCATCGCCGATCCGCAGCGATGCATCGCCGGCGCCGCTGCTGGTCGCCGCCAACTGTCCGACGCCAAGGCCACCCGGAGGCACGTCCAATCCGCGCCCCGAAGACCAGCCCAAGGTGGTGCAGCAGATCGAGGAGCAGACCAAGGCCGCCCAGGACGCGCGGCAGGAAGCGGTCAACGCCGCCAAGAAATACTACGACGACCCGACGTCCGAGAATCAGGAAGCCTATCGCCGCGCCGAGCAGGCCGAGCAGGCGGCTCGCGGCGCCGAGGACGACGCATGGTGGCAGGCCGGGGGCGTCGGCCCGTCGCCTGCAACCGCCAACAAGCAGCCGATGCCGACGCCGCCCGAGGGCTGGGACCCGGCCAATCCGCGTCCCGCCGGCGGCACCACCGGCACGCCTGAGCCCGAGGCTCCGCCGCCATCCAATTCCGACGGCCCGATCGCCACCGGCGGTCCGACACCGGGACCGGACGGCTCGCCCAAATCCAGCCCGCCCAACATCGAGGAGCCGCCCGTCCAGCCCAACAAGACGCAGCCGATGGACGAGGCGTCACCACGCCCGACGGGTGAGCCCGAAGGCGACATCGGTTCGGCGAAGACGCAGCAGGCCGAGCCGGTTCCGACGAACAAGACGCAGCCGATGGAGGGTGCGCCGCAGCGTCCGGCGGGCGAACCCGAGGGTGGCGCGCCGCGCGTCTCTACCGGCAATGACGATCCGCTGGCCGCAACGCAGAACGCCAGCCCGGGCAAGAGCGCCGACGCCATCAAGGCGGCCGCCGATGCCGATACGGCAGCGGCCAAGCGCCTCGACGATGCCTATGGCGCCTTCGACAAGAACCCCACGCCGGAGAACGCCGCAGCCGCACGGCAGGCCGAGGCCGAGAGCAGTGCCGCCACCAAGGCGGCGCGCGACGCCTGGGGCGAGGGCACGCCCGAACAGCGCAGCGCCGCCCTCGGCAAGTACACCGAGGAGCGGCTGGCAGCGCAGCGCGCCTTCAATGACGCCGAGCAGGCCTACAAGGCGAACCCGACCGCCGACACGCTGGAGGCCGCCCAGGCGGCGCAGGACAACGTCAATGCGGCGCGCCGGGCGGAGATGTCGGCGGCGGGCAGCGCCGGCTCGCACATCCCCGACGGAACGCCACCGGCGCCCACGCCGCTGCCGCCGGTCGAGCCGATGGCGATCCCACCGGAGCAGGAAGGCCCGCCGACGCCCCGACCACAGGAAGAGCCGCAGGGTGCAGCCCCCGCGGCGAGCCCGAAGGCAGGCACGCTCGGCGACCAGCCGCAGCGTCCCCTGGGACCGCCGGCGGAGAACGCCGACGGCATCAAGCCCATCGCGGGCGAACCCGAGGGCGGCGCCCCCCGTGCCTCCACCGGCAATGACGGCGCACTCGCCGACACGCAGGCCGCCTCACCACTCAACAAGACGCAGCCGATGGAGGGTGCGCCTCAGCGTCCGGCGGGCGAACCCGAGGGTGGCACGCCGCGCGTCTCTACCGGCAATGACGATCCGCTGGCCGCGACGCAGAACGCCAGCCCGGGCAAGAGCGCCGACGCCATCAAGGCGGCCGCCGATG
>JBDTVO010000014.1:0-22065 GCA_040007135.1 Devosia sp.
GGGCCGGAGTCGCCGCACCATTTCCTCTCGCCGTCGCCTCGCGCCGGCCTCAGCCAGCCGATCACCGAGTACGCCCGCCAAAGCGTGGCGCGCACCGCCTCGGTCCGCGCCGCGGCGATGGACCTCTGCCTCGCGATCCACCGCGACTTCACCTACGACAAGGAGTCGACCGACGTCGACACCGCCCCGCTCGAAGCCTTCACCCTCAAGACCGGCGTCTGCCAGGACTTCGCCCATGTGATGATTGCCGGCCTACGCGGCGTCGGCATCCCTGCTGCCTACGTCTCGGGGTTCCTTCGTACCCTGCCGCCCAAGGGCAAGCCGCGGCTCGAGGGCGCCGACGCCATGCATGCCTGGGTGCGGGTGTGGTGCGGCCAGCACGATGGCTGGATCGAGTTCGACCCGACCAACGCCATGCTGGCGGGGCCCGACCACATCACCATCGGCCACGGCCGCGACTATTCCGACATTTCCCCGATCGTGGGGGTCCTGCGCACCTCCGGCGGCCATGACACCAAGCAATCGGTCGACGTCGTCCGGGTGGAATAAGCCGGCCGGCCACGGCCGGAACCCGATTTTAGCCTTACATGGAACCAACGCACCCGCGGCCAGTTATTCCGGCCAGCGCAAGTCATGCGCCTGTCGAAAAATGCCGGTCGGCGCCCTCCCCGCCGCCAACGAGAAAACAGGATCGTCGCGATGACACAGTTGGAAATCGACGCCCTCGAGCATGCCAGCCGGGCTGCCCTCGCCTGGTCACCGGAAGGCTATGACGGACGTATCCACCTGAGCGCTGTGCTGGGCGCGTTGCTTCCCGCCATCGGCATCCTTGCTGCCGCCGCGGCGTTCCTCTTCGTGGCCTTCTAGGTCAGCGTCAACCAAGGAGACAGAAGATGCTCAGCACCATTTTGATCATCGTTCTTATTCTATTGCTCATCGGCGCCATTCCGAACTGGGGATACTCCCGCTCCTGGGGATACTTCCCGTCGGGTCTGCTTGGCGTCGTGCTCGTGATCGTCATCATCCTGGCCCTGATGGGCCGCCTCGGATGACACGATCGGAGCTCAGCGGACCCTAGGTCGCCCCCCTTTCGGTCCGCTTTATCACCCCGGTTCGCTCCCCCGCGAACCGGGGTGTTTGATTCTGCTCAAGGCACGCGGAACTCCATAGATCATTTGTACGTTGGGTCGTACCAACCCAGGAGATCAACAATGGCTGAATCCGACCACCCCACTTCGGGCAGCAGCGCCGCATCCAAAACCCACAACGGCACCGGTGCCGCGAGCCGCGCCCGCGCGCAAATGGACGAAGGCGACGTCGAGGCGCAGGTCGCGCAGCTGCAGGCCGACATCAAGCAACTGACGACGACGCTGGGCCAACTCGGACAGACGACGGTGACGGACTTCCGCACCGGCGCCGAGCGGAGCGCACGAGACCTCGCACAGCGCGGACAATCGGCGCTGAACATGGCCCAGGACGAATTCACGGCCGTCGAGAAGCAGGTCAAGGATACGATCCGCGAAAAGCCGCTGACCGCGGTGGCGGCGGCTGTCGCTGCAGGCTTCATCCTCGCCGTCCTGACCCGCTGAGATGCTGGCGATCCTCACCCCGCTCCTTGCCCTGCTCGGCGTCGAGGCGGGGGCGGTCACGGCTCGGGCCAAACGCCAAATCCTGGTGTGGGGCACGATGTCTGTCCTCGGACTCATCGCCGCGACCTTCCTCCTGGTCGCGGCGAACGCCGGCCTGACGCTGCTCGTCGGGCCGTGGGGCGCGCCCCTCATCCTTGCCGGGATCGCGCTCGTGATCGCGGCCATCGTCTATTTCACCGCAAAGCTCCTCGACGACGCGCAGGCGCGCCGCGATGCCGAGTACAAGAAGAACAGCGAGATGGTGGCCCTCGTCACCACCGCGCTCATCACCGCGATTCCGTTCGTGCTCAAATCGCCGGCCGTCCGCCAGGTCGGCATGTCCGCCGGAGCAGCGATCGCCTCGGCCCTGATGATGCGCAAGTCGGACAAGCGCTAGGGCGGAGGAACCGGCGTCCGGGCGGCGCGTTGTTGTGAGCCGGCTTCAGCCGGTCGAAACAACGAGGCTTGCCATGTCCAACATTAAGCGGCGGGTCGTCAGCATCCTGACGGACAAGTATCTCGAGACAGACGAAAAAATCGAAGTGCTGCGGCAGCTCGAAGCCGACTCCCTCAGCAAGGAGCGCAGCGCGACCGAGGGCATGACCGCGGTCGACGGCGATGACGGCGAAGATCTGAAATCCATCGAGCAGGCCCTGCGCAAGCTTGGCCAGGGACCGCTCGCCGGGGCTCGCGCCGCCACTCTCTAGGCGACATCATCGAAGATTCTGCAACACCTCGCGCCCGCGGCGCGGGGTGTTTTCATGCCGCGATGGTTGTGGGTGCGGGTGTCTCGGCCGGCGCCGGCTCGACCGGCACCGGGACGACCACCTGCAGGCCGCCGGGGTGAATCTTGAGGTCGACGCGATCGGCCAGTGCAACGAGCTCACCGTCGATCACCGCCTTGGCGCCGGCCTTCTTGCGCGGAAAGCGAAGCGTTGCCTGCCGGGCTTCCTTGTCGATGATCTCGGGGAGGCTGCTGAACTTGCCCCGGGCCAGGCCAAATCCGAGGCGCAGGGCCGACCCAAAGTCGAGGGGTTTCATCAGGTAGATGCCGAGGACGCCGCGATCGAGATGATCGGCGAGCGGCAGGTGGCCCTCGTCGAACGGGTTGTTCGAGATGGTGAGGCCGCTGACCCGGCGACGGTCAATACCGTGCGCGGTGGTCACCTCGACGGTAAAGCTCGGTGGGCGCAGCGCGGCGCCAAGCCCGGCGCGGGCTGAGGCGAGCATCTTGCCGATGCGGCTGCGGTAAGGCAGCGATTCCCGTAGTTTGACCAGCTTGGGGTGGAGCCCCACTGAGAACTGGTGGACAAACGGACGACCGTTGGCCGTGGCGATGTCGACGCCCTGCACTTCGCCGTCCGCCAGCGCCTCGAGCGCGGTGTTGAGATCGAGCGGCAGGCCAAGTGAGCGGGCAAACAGGTTCATGGTACCGGCGGGGAGCACGGCCAATGGCACACCACGGCGAAACGCGATCGCCGCCGCCGCCGAAATCGTCCCGTCGCCGCCCCCGGCGAGCAGGATCTCGGCCGACGCCGCCGCACGTTCCAACTCAGCGATAAGGTCGCCGCCGCCGGTGGGGCGAACCTCGAGCGTGTGGCCGCGCGCGGTGAACGCGGCCACCGCACTGGCCGCAAAAGCGTCCATGTCGGTGGTCCGGAAGGTGCCTCCGTCGCGATTGAGTACGGCGATGACGCGCATGATTGCCCTCTGACGCCCCGAACGCGGCGGCGGCAACTTCGTTCCTCAGATCAGCGGCCGCCGGCCCTCGCTGAGGCCGCCCCAGCCGGCAATGTCCATCAGCCCGTTGGCGTCCAGCACCTCGCAGGCCCGGTCGTGCCAGCGGATAAGATTGCGGTCCGCCAGCTTGCGGAGCGTCTTGTTGGTGTGAACGATCGACAGGCCCAGCGTGTCGGCGACATGCTGCTGGGTGATCGGGATCAGGAGACCCTTGTCGGCCGGAAGGCCGACATTGGTGGCGCGCTGGTAGAGAAAGGCGATGAGGTAAGCCGCCCGCTCCAGCGCCGAACGCCGCCCGAGGCTCAGGAGATTTTCGTCAAGCATCCGCTCTTCGCGCGAGGCCAGCCAGGTGACATCGAAACCGAGGCCGGGATGCTCCTGGAACAAAGTGTCGAGGCGGTCGCGTTGGAAGACGCACAGCACGACCGGCGACAGCGCCTCGACCGAGTGGTCCATGGCGCCGAGCACCGATCCCTGCAGCCCGATCAGGTCGCCCGGCAGGGCGTAGTTGAGGATCTGCCGGCGTCCATCCTCGAGCGTCTTGAAGCGGAACGCCCAGCCGGAGAGGAGGGTGAACAACTGCGCGCTGTGCGCCCCCTCGGACAGGATGGCGGCGCCTTGTTCGATGACGAGTTCGCCCCGCTTGAAGCCGGAAACGAACTTCAGCTCTTCGGGCGTAAACGCCCGAAAATGCGGCATGGCGCGGAGCGGACAGTGTTCGCAGGGAACGCGGCGGGTGGAGAGCGGCAGGGTGGTGCCCATCACAGATTAGCCTGCACTATGACTGGCATCGCGGCCGAATGCCATGCGTTCAGGACACAGGCGCACTTTTCGCCCGATGTCTTTGCTAGGTGAGGAGAATCGGCCCCGTGCGATCGGGCTCAGCTAGCCGACTGCGTTGTGACCTGAGCCGAGACGGCGTCCGGCCCGTAGTCGGCTTCCCCGGCGATGCCGAGCGATTCCTGCAGGCGCGTGCGGGCGCGGCTGACGCGGCTCTTCATCGTGCCGACGGCGCAATTGCAGATTTCGGCCGCCTCTTCATAGGAAAAGCCCGAAGCTCCGATGAGGACGATGGCTTCGCGCTGGTCTGGCGGCAGGGTGTCGAGGGCCTTGCGGAAGTCGGCCATGTCGAGAACGCCGTACTGGCTGGGATGGACCGACAGACGCTCTGTGAAGGCGCCGTCGGTGTCCTGAACCTCGCGGCCGCGCTTGCGCATCTGGCTGTAGAATTCGTTGCGCAGGATCGTGAACAGCCAGGCCTTGATGTTGGTGCCCATCTGAAAGCTGTCCTGCTTCGCCCAGGCTTTCATCATGGTGTCCTGGACGAGATCGTCAGCCTTGTCGTGCCGCCCGCTGAGGGAAACAGCAAAGGCGCGCAACGACGGCAGCGTCGCCAGCAAGTCGCGTTTGAAGGTGGGCCCCTCGTGCAATTTACTGGTCCTTCTGCCGGCCGGCCCGTTCGGCCTGATCCAGCTTTTCGAGCAAATCCAGGAATTTGTCCGGGATCGGCTGGTCTTCGACAGCGCCGTAAAAGGCGCGCAATTTGGCGCCGATGTCGGAATTAGAGCCGAGCCCGTCTTCCGTGCGCCGCTGTCGCGGAACACTCATGTCGTTCATTTTCGCCTTGTCTTTCACTACCCGAACCTGTCGTAGGGTGACGCTAAGCCCTGACGTGGTATCATAATGGCGGCCGGCGCGAAAAGTTCCGCGCTGATGGAACGCAATGGTTCCCGCCTCGTTTATGCGTCGGGCAAGACCAGAAGCGTCAAAGGGAGCCTTTCATGACTTTGTCGATGCGGATCGCACCGCACCTCGCGTATCTGCGCCGCTTCTCGCGCGCGGTCACGGGGTCGCAAACCTCAGGCGACGCCTACGTTGCCGCGACGCTGGAAGCGTTGATCGCCGATGTCTCGATCTTCCCCGAATCGAGCAATGACCGGATCGGGCTGTACAAGCTTTTTTCCAAGCTCTTCAGCTCCTCCGCCGTAAGGGTCCCCACGCCGCAGCCGCATTTTGTCTGGGAGCAGCGGGCGGCCCGCAACCTGTCGAACCTGGCGCCGCGTCCGCGACAGGCGTTCCTGCTGGTCTCGGTCGAGGGGTTCACCAACGAGCAGGCTGCCGAGATCCTCGATGTGTCGCCGGCCGAGTTCACCCAGCTTCTCGACCAGGCGTCGCGCGAAATCTCCCGCCAGGTGGCGACCGAAATCCTCATTATCGAGGACGAGCCGCTGATCGCCATGGATATCGAGCAGATGGTCGAAAGCCTCGGCCACAAGGTTGTCGGCATCGCCCGCACCCACAAGGAGGCGATCGCGCTCTACGGCAAGACCATGCCCAAGATGATCCTCGCCGATATCCAACTGGCGGACGGCTCGTCGGGCATCGACGCGGTGAACGAAATCCTGATGTCGGAATCGCTGCCGGTCATCTTCATCACCGCCTTCCCCGAGCGCCTGCTGACCGGCGAGCGGCCCGAGCCGACGTTCCTCGTCACCAAACCGTTCAACCCCGACATGGTGAAGGCACTGATCAGCCAGGCCCTGTTCTTCGATGAAGGCTCGCGCGCCGCCGCCTGAGACGACACCAGTCCTGCCTTCCCTCTGACTGGCGGCCCTCCGGGGCCGCCTTTCGTTTGCGCTGGACAGGGGGCGGGATTTGTCCTTTCAGTTTGGGCCGCATGACGAACCTCGCCCCGCATCAGGCCCTGCCGGTGATCGAGCTCGACTCGATCCACAAGAGCTTCGGCGATGTCGAGGTACTCAAAGGCGTTTCGCTGACGGCGCATGAAGGCGAAGTGGTCGCGCTCATCGGCTCGTCCGGCTCGGGCAAGTCGACCCTGCTGCGCTGCATCAACATGCTCGAGGTGCCCGACAGCGGCGTCGTCAAGGTTGCGGGCGAGACCATCGCCCTCGCCGGCGTGCCGCCGCACCGGCGCGTCTCCGACGAAGCCCAGATCCGCCGCATCCGCTCCGGCCTCGGCATGGTGTTCCAGCAGTTCAACCTGTGGAGCCACATGACGGTGCTCGGCAACGTCATGGAGGCCCCTGTGCGCGTGCAGAAGAGGGAAAAGGCCGAAGTCCGCGACGAGGCGATGGAAATGCTGCGCAAGGTCGGCATCGCCGACAAGGCGCAGAGTTATCCGGCGCAGCTCTCGGGCGGCCAGCAGCAGCGCGCCGCCATTGCCCGGGCGCTCTGCATCAACCCGCGGGTGATGCTGTTCGACGAGCCCACATCGGCGCTCGATCCAGAACTCCAGGTCGAGGTGCTGCGGGTGATCAAGCTGCTGGCCGACGAGGGCCGGACCATGATCCTCGTTACCCACGACATGGACTTTGCCCGCACCGTGGCGGAACGGGCGATCTTCCTACACCTGGGCAAGGTGGAGGAAGAGGGGCCCGTCGGCGAGGTCTTCGGGGCCACCAAGTCCGCCCGGCTGAAGCAGTTTCTGGCCGCCGGCGCGCACGCCTGAATTGACGTATACGTCATTTCGCGCCAGCGTAGGGGCAAGGCCGCGACGACAGCGGCTCGCATCGCGTTATTGCAGGAGACGTCCCACCATGAAAACCCTGGTTCTGGCCATCGCCGCCATCGCCGCCCTCACCGCGGGGGCACACGCCCAGTCATACAAGATCGCCACCGAGGGCAGTTATCCGCCCTACAACTTCACCGACGACAGCGGCAAACTCGGGGGCTACGACATCGACGTCGGCACCGAGATGTGCAAACGCGCCGGCGTCGAGTGCACCTTCATCACCAACGACTGGGACAGCATCATCCCCAACCTGCTCGCGAACAACTACGACGCGATCATGGACGACATGTCGATCACCGATGAGCGCAAGCAGACCATCGCTTTCACCGATCCCTACTTTCCACCTGATCCCTCGACCTACCTGACGCTGTCGACCACCAAGGTCGACTACGCCAATATCAAGGGCATGAAGCTCGGCGCGCAGAAGGCGACGATCCAGGCCGGCTACCTCGACCAGAACTTCAAGGCCGACAACACCATCCTCACCTACGACACGCAGGACCAGGAGATGGCCGACCTCAACGCCGGCAACCTCGACATCATCTTCCTCGACGGCTCGGTTGTCGCCGAAGCGGTGGCGGCATCGGGCGGCAAGCTCAAGGCCGACGGCCCGGAAATCCTCATCGGCGACGGCGTCGGTGTGGGTATGCGGCAGAGCGACGCCGACCTCACCAAGAAGTTCGACACGGCGCTGGCGGCGATGAAGGCCGATGGCGCACTTGATGCATTGATCGCCAAATACTTCCCGGAGAAGGCCGGCGGGCCGTTCTACAAGAAGTAAGGTCTGGCGGGCGGGGCCGAAACTCCGCCCGCAGCTTTTCCGCGGGGGCGCGACACACCAGTGCTGGTCGATTGGCTGCCGCAGGGACTGAAGGACATCCTCGGGCCGGACGTGATCTTCTGGCTCGGCTACATCACCAACGGCAAGCACCTCAACTGGTACGCCAGCGTGCAGTACACGCTGGCGGCGATGCTGCTCGGCGGCGCCGTGGCGCTGGTCGTCGGGGTGCTGGCCGCTGCCGCACGCAACAATGGCCCACGACCGCTGCGCTGGCTCGCCGCCGGCTACATCAACATCGTGCGCGGCGTGCCGGACGTGCTGTTCTTCCTGTTCTTTCCGCTGGCCTTCGAGCAGGGGCTCGAATGGCTCTATTCGCTGCAGGTGTGTACGGCGGACACGCTCGCCCTCAACGTCGGCAAATGGCCCCCCTGCCCGGCGGCCAACCTCAGCTTCAACAGCGTCGCCTACCTCGTGCTCGCCGGCGTGTCGCTCGGGATCGTCTATGGGGCATTCATCGCCAGTGTCGTCGCCGGCGCGCTGCAGTCGGTGCCGCAGGGACAACTTGAAGCGGCGCGCGCCTACGGCATGAGCCGGATCGAGGTCCTCCGACGCGTCCATATCCGGCAGATGTGGGTCTATGCCCTCCCCGGCATCGCCAATGTCTGGATGTCGATCGTCAAGGCGACAGCGCTGCTGTCACTGCTGCAGATTTTCGATTTCGTCGCCTGGGCGCAGCGGCTGGGCGCCTCGAACTTCTCCAAGGCCGCAGGCCTCGTCCATGACGACTGGCGCTGGCGCTACTACCTCGTGCTGCTGGTGTTCTACGTGCTGGTGACCTTCGTCTCGGAGAAGATCTTCAGTGCGATCGGCAGCCGGCTTCGGCGGGGCATGCCGATGGCCGAGCAGGGCCTCACATGAACCTCATCGAGACGCTTCTCGCCGAGATTGTCCGCATGGCGCCAGCAGCCCTGTTCAACATCTACTTTGCGTTCGCCGCCATCCCCGTCGGCTTCCTGCTGGCCATCGTCTTTGCGCTCGGCAAGAACGCACGCAACCCGCTGCTCAACCGCCTGAGCCGCATCTACATCTACTTCTTCCGCGGCTCGCCGTTCTTCATCCAGCTGTTCGCCTTCTACTCGCTGGCGCTTGCCTTCAACGTCAGCACCTGGAAGCCGCTCGGCATCGACTGGCTGGTGCTGAACCCGCTGTTCCTCGGGCCGGCAATCCTGATGCTCAATACCACGGCTTACACCGCGGAGATTTTCTATGGAGCGCTGATCACCGTGCCGCGCGGCGAGGTCGAGGCGGCGCGCGCCTACGGCATGACGCGCGGCCAGCGCTTCCGCTCGGTCACCTGGCCGAACCTCATCCGCCTCGCCTGGCCGGCCTACACCAACGAAGTGGTGTTCCTGTTCCAGACCACGGCCCTGGTGTACTTCACCTTGCCGGTGATCGGCGACCAGCGCGACCTGATGAACACGGCTGAAGTGCTGTTCCAGAAAGACTACAACGTCTTCCTGCATTTCGGCGTCGCCGCCGGCTACTTCCTCGCGATTTCGCTCGCGATCTTCTTTCTCTTCGGGCTGATCTACCGCCGCCTGATGCGGCACATGCCGCAGCAGGCAACGATGCGGTTCAGCTGGCAGCGCCTGTTCGGACAGGCGCCGCAGTAGCGGTCAGGCGGTGATCCGCGCGCCGCTGACGGTGTCGAACAGGTGCACTGCGCTCTGTTCCGGCGTGATCTTCAGCGTCTCACCCGGCCGCGTCGTGATGCGCTCGCGGAAGGCGCCCATGATCTCCTGCCCGGCGAAGCGGGCCACCACCTGCGTCTCCGAGCCTGTCGGCTCGACGGTGAGCACCTGGGCGGCCGCACCATTGGCATCGAGGTGGAAGTGCTCCGGCCGGACGCCGAGCGTCACCGGCTTGCCGCTCGCCCCGGCGGGTGGGTTGGCGAGAGTGATGCGCGTGCCCTCGTCGGCGACGAACGCATTGCCGTCCATCTTGCCGGCGATCATGTTCATGGCCGGAGACCCGATGAAGCCGGCAACGAACAGATTGGCCGGACGATCGTAGAGATCGAGCGGCGAGCCGATCTGCTCGATGACGCCGTCATGCATGACGACGATGCGGTCGGCCATCGTCATGGCCTCGATCTGGTCGTGCGTCACGTAGACCGTCGTGGTCTTCAAGCGCATATGGTTCTGCTTGATCTCGGACCGCATGGCGACACGCAGCTTCGCATCAAGGTTGCTGAGCGGCTCGTCGAACAGGAACACCGCCGGGTTGCGGACGATGGCGCGGCCCATGGCGACGCGCTGCCGCTGGCCGCCCGACAGATGACGCGGGAAGCGCTTGAGGTAAGGCTCGAGCCCGAGGATGGAGGCAGCCGCGGCGACACGCTTCTGCGTCTCTTCGCGACTGACGCGCTGCAGCTTGAGCGAAAAGCCCATGTTCTGCTCGACCGTCATGTGCGGGTAAAGCGCGTAGGACTGGAACACCATCGCGATGTCGCGATCCTTGGGCGGCAGGTTGTTGACGACGCGCCCGGCGATCGAGATTTCTCCCGAGCTGATCTCCTCGAGCCCGGCGATCATGCGCAGCAGCGTCGACTTTCCGCAGCCCGACGGGCCGACCAGGATGACGAACTCGCCATCGGCGATATCGACCGAGACGCCGTGCAGCACCTCGACGTTGCCGTAGCTCTTGCGAACATTGTCGATATGGACCGCGCCCATGGCTTTCCTCCCTGTGGCCCGCATCCGTTCGCGCCGGAATTCGGGCGATAAAAAATCGCCGACGCGGAAAGGGACAAGTCCCTCTCGCTCGGCGGTGGAAAACGGTCGGCGACCCGACTACCCCGGCATGCGGCGCATCCACCAAGGCGGAACGCTAGCAGCAAACACGGGCGGACGTCTAGGGGCGGAGCAGTCGCCGGGCGCGCGGGCCCGGCGTCATAAGATCAGCCCATCGCCTCGACCAGCATGCCGCGATATTCGGCGGCCGTGGGCAGGCGCGGATTGGTCCCGTGCGAATGGTCGGCCAGCGCGCGCTCGACGAGCCAGTCGAAGTGGTCCTCGCGCACGCCGAGCGTCTTGAGGTTGGGGGGAATATTGAGCCGCGCGTTGAGGCCCTCGAGCGCCGCCGCGAGATCGCCGGAAATGCCCATCGCCGCCTTCAGCCGATCGACCTTGTTGCCGATCGCCGGCGTGTTGAAGCGGACCACGATGGGCATGAGAATGGCGTTGAGCGTGCCGTGATGCAGCGACACGTCCTTCAGCCCGCCGAGCGCATGGCTCAGCGAGTGCACGGCGCCAAGACCCTTCTGGAAGCTGAGGCCACCCATCAGTGCGCCCATCATCATTTCGGTGCGCGCAGCGATGTTCTTGCCGTCCGTGGTCGCGATCTCGAGGTTGCGCCAGATGCGGCCGGCGCCGTCGAGCCCGATGGCATCGGCGACAGGATTGTCGCGCGGCGAACAGAAGGTCTCGATGCAGTGGCTGAGGGCGTCGAGCCCGGTCGCAGCGGTGAGCATCGGCGGCAGGCCGAGCGTCAACTCCGGGTCGCAGACGGCGCGCCGCGGAATGAGGTGCGGCGAGATGATGCCCAGTTTCCGTCCGTCGTCGAGCGTCAGCAACGCCGCACGGCCGACTTCGGCGCCGGTGCCGGCGGTGGTGGGCACGGCGATCATCGGCGCCACCTTGGCGGTGATCCGCTCGAGCCCGCCATAGATCATCGCATATTGTTCGAGCGCCCCGCCATGGGTCGCCAGCAGCGCAACGCCCTTCGCCAGATCGATCGGCGAGCCGCCGCCGATGGCGATGACGCCGTCGCAGCCCTCGGCCGCGTATTGCGCCAGCGCCGCCCGTACCGCCGACTCCGTCGGATTGGGGGGCGTATCGAGAAAGACCGGCGTGCCTTTGGGCAGGAAGGCGAGCGCCCGCTCCAGCAGCCCCACGGCAGCGACGCCGCGGTCGGCGACGACGAGCGGCCGCTTCATGCCGACCTCGGCAGGCGCGGTGGCGAGAGCCTTGAGCTCCCCGGGTCCGAAATCGATGGCGGTCAGATAGGCAATGCGGCTCATGCTCTTCCATTCGCTATGTCGATCAGCACGTCCGCGTGACACGGCGTGCCGGGCTTGCACCAGCAAGCGAGGTTATGGCCGGCGAGTCCGGAGCGGATCTCCTCCCGGGTCGGCGGCGGATGCGGAGATAACCCCGGATCGAGGCTGCCGCCAAGCCATTGGGCGCACAAAGCGACCGCTTTTGCCTGCGCCGCGACCGGATCGAGGCCATAGCGCTTCGCCGTATCGGCGATGCTGAAGGGGTTGCCCCACGGACCCGGGCGCGTCACGCGCTTTGCCGGCAGGCCGTTCAGGGCGCGAGAAATCGCCTGCAGGTCGAAGCCGGCGCGGCGCGATAGCTGCAAGCGCCGGGGCTTCACCGCAAATCCTTGTCGTAGATGAATTTGGGCATGCCCCAGCGGAACATGATGGCCAGCACCCTGAGCCCGAACCCGACCACCATGGCGACAAGCGTCACCACGTCATGCGCCAGTCCCCACTGCAGGCCGAAATAGTAGATGATGCCGACAACGATCGAGACGGTGGCATAGAGTTCGCCCGAAAAGATCAGCGGGATGTCGTTGCAGAGCACGTCGCGCATGATGCCGCCGGCGATGCCGGTGATCATCCCCGCGACGATGACGATTATTGGCGACTGCCCCATCTCCATCGCGACGTTGCAGCCAATGATGGTGAAGACGACGAGCCCCAGTGCGTCGAGGATAAGGAAGGGCCAGCGCAGCCGCTCCATGAAGCGCGCCAGCCCGATGGTGACGAGCGCCGCGCCGCAGACGATGAGCAGCAGATACGGGTCCTTGACCCAGGTCAGCGGATAGTGCCCCAGCAGCGTGTCGCGCATGGTGCCGCCCCCCAGCGCGGTGACGGCAGCCAATACGCAGACGCCGAACCAGTCCATCTTGCGACGCCCCGCGGCGAGCGCGGCCGTCATGGCCTCGGCAGCAATGGCGGCGATGAAGATCACCTGCAGCAGCATGGCTGCCCCCTAGTTCGTCTGCTGCACGGTGAGGATACGCCAGTCGGCCTCGCTGCAGTCGACCGTCTTGCAGAAGGCGCCCATCCACAATTGCCCGTCGCCGAACATCACCCCCTGGTCGTTGACGAACAGATCCTCATAGGACTGAGCGGTGACCGCCGCCTTCACCGCAGCCGTGAACAGGTGCGGATATTTGGCGATGAACTCGGCACGATCGTCGACGCTGACCGGGCCGTCGTCGCCCACCGCCTGCATCGGATACAGCAGCCAGTCGGCGAGCGCTTCCGCGTCATCGGCGGCGACCGCCTTCTGCACGGCGTCGAACGCCACGTGGAACAGGGCAGCGTTGCCCTGCAGGTCGCCGATCTGGCTATCCACCTCGTCGATGCTCGCGGCCGAGGCGAGGCCCGGCAGCATCGCGAGGATAAAGACAAATGCCCTGATCATGATGAAACCGGGTTCCCCGCTCTTCAATTGCCCGCCATCCTAGCGGCCGGACAGCGATGGGAAAACCCTGATGCACAAGCCGCAGTCGATGCGCGCCCTCGAAGAGCTCGGCCGGGTGCGACTGAGCCAGAACTTCTTCATGCGCGACTTCCTGCATTCGGAAATCGCCAGCTTCTACGGGCTGCAGAACATCCCCGACGAGCCCGACCTCGCCATCATGGCCGGACGTAAGCTCTGCGAGGACGCGCTGGAGCCGCTGGCGGCGCAGTTCGGGCGGATCTCGATCCGCTCGGCCTATCGCAGTCCGGCGGTGAACCGCTTCGGCAACGAGCACAACCTCAACTGCGGCAGCAACGACAGCAATTTCGGCGGCCACATCTGGGACCACCGGACCGCCAAGGGCGAGCTGGGCGCCTGTGCGACGATCGTCGTTCACGCCCTGCTGCCGCTCTACGATGCGACCGGCCGCTGGGAGCCGCTCGCCTGGTGGATCCATGACCACCTGCCCTATGACGAACTCGAGTTCTTCCCGCGGCTTGCCGCGTTCAACTACGCCCACGGCGATCGCCAGCGCCGTCGCATCCGCAGCTACATCCCGCCGCGGCGGGGCGTGCTGACCAAGGCCGGCATGGACAACGCCGCCGGTCGCCACACGGACGAATATGCCGACTGGCTCGCCTCCCTGGCCTAGCGTCAGCCGAGATGACCTCCGAGCTCATCCTCGATATGGGCACGGATGATCTCGTCCATCGACGATTCCGCCGTGAAGCCGAGGCCGACAGCGCGCTTCGCTTCGAAATTGCGCGGCCAGCCGGCGACGATACGGACGATGGTTTCGTTCGGCTCCTCGCGGATGAGCGACACCGCACGTGGCGCGATGCGGCCGAGGGCTTCGATCTCCTCCCCCACAGTTGCCGAAAGACCGGGCGCGCTGACGGTGCGGCGCCAGCCGAGACGGGAGCTGTCCAGAGTTGCCGCATGCAGCAGGAAGCCGATGGCGGCGCGGGGGCTGGCGAACCAGTGCCGCACGTCGCGGCTGACCGGCAGCACCGCCTCCTGCCCGGCCAGCGGCTCGCGGAGGATGTTGGAGAAGAAACCCGATGCCGCAGCGTTGGGTTTACCCGGCCGCACCACGACGGTGGGAAGCCGGATACCGACGCCATCGACGAAACCTCGCCGCGAATAGTCATTGAGCAATAGCTCGCAGATGGCCTTCTGCGTGCCGTAGCTGGTGAGCGGGGTGGAAAAGAACTCGTCACCGATGGCCTCGGGAAAGGGCGCGCCGAACACCGCGATAGAGGAGGTAAAGACGAGACGCGGCACGTAGGGCGCAGACATGCCGGCCTGGCGGATCGCCTCGAGCAGCAGCCGCGTCCCATCGAGGTTGATGCGGTAGCCCTTGTCGAAATCGGCCTCGGCCTCACCCGAAACGATGGCGGCGAGATGAAAGATGACATCGGGTCGCGAGGCGACCAGCGAGGCAGCGACGCCAGGAGCGCTGAGGTCGGCGGCGATCGCGTCCGTCTTGCCGGGGAACCCTGGAGGCACGGCGGGGGCAATGACGTCGGCCAGCGTCAGCCGCTCGACCGGCCTGCCGCCGAGTCCGCCGGCCTTGACCAGAGCCGCGGTGAGCTTGCGGCCGATCATGCCGGCCGCCCCGATGATCAGAATATGCACTGCAAAATCCCCTGCCGCGCCACGCGTCCGGCACGGCGGATAGGCAGCACACCCCGCCCACGCTGACAAGGCCGCCGCGACCCGATCCGGGGGTTTGAGCCGCCGTCGCAATGGGCTAACAAGAGCGCTCTCCGCGGGCTCGGGGCGTCAAGGGTCGTCAATGCCGGACATCGAAGGCCGTATCGCCGCGCTGCCCATCTGGTCGGGCGCCCCCCGCATCGCGCCGCTTGCCGGCGGCATCTCCAACCTGAGCTTCACCGCGACCGACGCGGCCGGCAAATACGTCGTCCGCATCACCCGCGACTTTCCGTTCCACCACGTCTTCCGCGACCGCGAGGTGATGTCGGCGCGCGCCGCGCATGCCGCAGGCTTTGCGCCCGAAGTGGTTCATGCTGAGCCCGGAATGATGGTGTCGCGCTTTATCGACGGCCGCGTGCTCACTCCCGCCGATCTGCGCGCCGACATTCCTCGTGTCGCCGAGTTCCTGCTGCGCTTCCATCGGCAGATGCCAGAGCGCCTGTCCGGCCCCGGCTTTATCTTCTGGGTGTTCCATGTGAACCGCGACTACGTCCGGCAGTTGCGCGATGAAGGCCGCGCCAGCCGCGGCGACGAGTGGCTGGCGCTCAACGCCGAGCTCGAAGCGGCGCAGACGGCGCTGCCCATTGCCTTCGGGCACCACGACCTGCTGGCTGCCAATTTGATCGATGACGGCACGCGGCTCTGGCTGATCGACTACGAATATGCGGGGCTTGGCACCGCGATGTTCGATCTCGCCAACCTCAGTTCGAACAACGGCTTTTCCCCTGAGCAGTCCCGGGAACTGCTGGCGGCTTATTTCGGCTCTGCGCCCGACGAACCGATGCAGCGGGCCCATGCCGCAATGGAAGCGGCCTCGCTGCTGCGCGAAGCCCTGTGGTCGCTGGTCAGCGTCACCCACCTCGACGCCCCCGGAGTCGACTACCAGGCCTACGCCGATGAGAACTTCGCCCGGCTCAACGCGACCATGGCCTCATATCGCGAGCGCTTTCAGCGATGAGCGTGCCCGCCCATGCGCAAGTGGTGGTCATTGGTGGCGGCATCGTCGGCTGCTCGACCGCCTACCACCTCGCCAAGCTGCACAAGGCGAACGTCGTTCTGCTCGAGCAGGGGAAGCTCACCTCGGGATCGACCTGGCATGCGGCGGGTCTCGTCGGCCAGTTGCGCTCGTCGGCGTCGATCACCCAGGTGCTGAAGCGCTCGGTCGAACTCTACAAGACGCTGGAAGCCGAGACCGGTCTTGCGACGGGCTGGAAGATGACCGGCTGCCTGCGGCTTGCCAGCACTCCCGACCGCTGGACCGAGTTCAAGCGGCTGGCCACCACCGCACGCAGCTTTGGCATGGACATGGAACTGATCTCGCCGGCCGAGGTCAAGACGATGTGGCCGCTGCTCGCGACCGGCGACCTGATCGGCGCCTCATGGCTGCCGACGGACGGGCAGGCGTCGCCCTCCGATATCGCCCAGTCGCTGGCGCGTGGGGCGCGCATGCATGGCGCCTCGCTGATCGAGGGCGTACGCGTCACCGGCTTTGAGATGGAGGGCCGGCGGATCGTCCGAGTGCTGACCACCGATGGCCCGATCGCCTGCGACACCGTGATCAACTGCGGCGGCCAGTGGGCGCGCGAGATCGGCGCCATGGCCGGCATCAACGTGCCGCTGCAACCGGTCAAGCACCAGTACATCGTGACCGAAAAGGTTCCGGGGCTGTCCGCCGATGCTCCGACCATCCGCGACCCCGACCGGCGCACTTACTTCAAGGAGGAAGTCGGCGGGCTGGTGATGGGCGGCTACGAACCCGACCCGATCGCCTGGACCACCGGCGACATTCCCCGCCCGTTCGAGTTCCAGTTGTTCGACGACGACTGGGAGCATTTCGAGCAGCACCTGACCGAGGCGATTGCCCGCGTGCCGGCGCTCGAGACCGTCGGCGTGCGGCAGATGATCAACGGACCCGAGAGCTTCACGCCGGATGGCAATTTCATCCTCGGCGCGGCGCCCGAATGCGCCAACATGTATGTCGGCGCCGGGTTCAATGCCTTCGGCATCGCCGCGGCGGGAGGCGCCGGCTGGGCGCTGGCCGAATGGGCGATGCGGGGCGAAGCGCCGCTTGACCTGTGGGTCGTCGATATCCGCCGCTTCTCTTCACTCCACCGCGACCGCGACTGGGTCAAGGAGCGGACGCTCGAAGCCTACGGCAAGCACTACACGGTCGCCTTCCCGCACGAGGAGTACGAGAGCGGCCGCAACCGCATCGTCTCGCCGCTCTACGACCGGCTCAAGGTTCGCGGTGCGGTCTTCGGCAGCAAGCTCGGCTGGGAGCGGCCAAACTGGTTTGCCCCGCCCGGCACCGAGGCGCGCGACGCCTACACCATGGGCCGCCAAAACTGGTTCGGTCCGGTGGGCGACGAGCATCGCCTGGTGCGCGAGAAGGTCGGGCTGTTCGACCAGTCCTCGTTCGCGAAATACGAGGTGAGCGGCCCTGACGCCGTGGCGGCCTTGAGCTGGATTGCCGCCAACACCGTCGACAAGCCGGTGGGCCGGCTCACTTACACGCAGATGCTCAACAGCCGCGGCGGCATCGAGTGCGACCTGACGGTGGCGCGGCTTGCCGAGGACCGCTTCTATGTCGTGACCGGTACCGGCTTCAGGACGCACGACCAGGCGTGGATCGCCGACCACATTCCCGCGGGTGCCGATGTGACCCTGCGCGACGTCACCGAAGACTTCGGAACGCTGGTGCTGATGGGACCACGCGCCCGCGACGTGCTCGCCGCCGTCACCACCACCGACGTCAGCAACGCGGCGTTTCCCTTTGGTCACGTCCGCATCGTGTCGATCGCCGGCTGCGACCTGCGGGCGCTGCGTGTCACCTATGTCGGCGAGCTCGGTTGGGAGTTGCACATCCCGTTGGCGGCGACCGGCGACGTGTTCGACGCCCTGATGCTGGCGGGCGAGCCTTTCGGCCTGCGCCCAGTGGGCTATCGGGCGCTCGAATCGCTGCGGCTCGAAAAGGGCTATCGGGCCTGGGGCAGCGATATCACCCCCAACGACACGCCGTTCGAGGCCGGCCTCGGATGGGCGGTGAAGCTCAAATCGAACACCCCTTTCGTGGGCCGCGACGCACTTGTCGCATTGCAGGGGGCCCCGCTCAGGAAACGGCTTGCCACCTTCACCACCGAGCGCGAGGACGTTGTTCTACTCGGCCGCGAGACGATCCTTCGCAATGGCGAGGCGGTCGGCTATCTCACCTCGGGCGGCTATGGCTACACCATTGGCAAGCCGATCGGCCTGGGCTATGTGCGCCACCCTGAACCGGAGACCGGGCGTTACGAGCTGGTTGTCGCCAGCGAAACCGTTGCCGCCACGATCGGGTTCGAGCCGCTGTATGATCCGCACAATTTCAAGGTGAAGGCGTGAAGATACTGGTTGCCGTCAAACGCGTGGTCGACGCGAATTTCCGCGTCCGCGTGAAGCCGGATGGATCGGGCGTCGATGTCGACAACGCCAAGATGGCGATGAACCCGTTCGACGAAATCGCCGTGGAGGAAGCAATACGCCTCAAGGAAGCCGGCGCCGCTACCGAGATCGTCGTGGTCTCGATCGGCCCGGCCAAGGCCGAGGATACCCTGCGGCAGGCTTTGGCAATGGGCTGCGACCGCGGCATCCTTGTCCTCCACGAGGGGAAGACGGAGCCGCTCGGCGTGGCCAAAATTCTCGCCGCCATTGCCAAGACCGAAGCACCGGACCTGATGATCCTCGGCAAGCAGGCGATCGACGATGACGCCAACCAGACGGGCCAGATGCTGGCGGCGCTGCTCGGCCGCGGCCAGGCGACGTTTGCCAGCCGGCTGACGCTCGCCGACGGCATGGCAACGGTGACGCGTGAGGTCGACGGCGGGGCCCAGACGCTGGACCTGCCGCTGCCAGCAGTGGTGACCGCCGACCTGCGGCTCAACACGCCACGTTTCGTGTCCTTGCCCAACATCATCAAGGCGCGCGCCAAGCCGTTGGCCAAGACCAGCGCCGCCGAGCTGGGTGTCGATCTTGCGCCGCGCCTGCGGACACTGCGGATCGAGGAGCCGCCGTCGCGTCCCGCCGGGATCATCGTGGCCTCGGTCGCCGAACTGGTCGCGCGGCTGCGCGAGGCGGCGGTGCTGCCGTGACCACGTTGCTGATCGCCGACGGCGAGCCCGCCGCACACGCTTTGACGGCCGCACTGCAACTGGGCGGCGAGGTCCACGTGCTCGAGGTCGCGAGCAATGCCCTGGCCGAGCGGCTCGCCGATGCCATTGCCAAGCTCGAGGGCTACGACGCCATCGTCGCCGCCGCCACCTCGACCGGCAAGAACCTGCTGCCGCGGGTGGCCGCGCTGCTCGACGTGATGCAAATCTCCGACATCATCGAGGTTGTGTCGCCCGACACCTTCAAGCGTCCGATATACGCCGGCAACGCCATCGAGACCGTGCAGTCGACTGACTCGATACGGATCGTCACCGTGCGCGCCTCCGCCTTCGCGGCGACGCCGCTCGATGGCGTCAAGCGGATCGATCTTGGCGGCGGGAACTCCGAGCTCTCCCGTATCGTCTCCGATGAGCCCCGGCCCAACGATCGGCCCGAGCTGGGCTCGGCCGGGATCGTGGTGTCTGGCGGGCGCGCCTTCGGCAGCAAGGAGCAGTTCGACGCGCTGCTGGTGCCGCTGGCGAAAAAGCTCAATGCCGCTATCGGCGCCTCGCGCGCCGCGGTGGACGCGGGGTACGCCGCCAACGATCTCCAGGTCGGCCAGACCGGCAAGATCGTCGCGCCTGACCTCTATATTGCCGCCGGCATCTCGGGTGCCATCCAGCACCTTGCCGGCATGCGGGCCAGCAAGATCATCGTCGCCATCAACTCCGATCCGGTTGCACCAATCTTCGCCCTCGCCGACTACGGCCTCGTCGGCGACATCTTCACCTTGCTGCCGGAGTTGACGGCGGCGCTATGATGAGCCCGAGCCAGCAGTTCGCCGACAAGTCCACGAGTCCTTGATGCGCATCGTCGATACCCACCTGCATCTGATCTACCTCGACAGATTCAGCTACCCGTGGCTGGCGGGCGTGCCGCCGCTCAATCGCCAGTGGGACTTTGCCCACTACTGGCAGGAGGCCGAGGGGCTGGGCATCGAGGCGGCCCTGCACATGGAGGTGGACGTCGCCAGCCAGGAGATCGAGGACGAAACCCGCTTCGTTCTCGGCGTCGACCCGCGCGTGATTGGCGCCATCGCCGGCGCCCGGCCCGAGCATGTCGATTTCCCTCGCCATCTCGAACGCATGGCCGCCGAGCCTCGCATCCGCGGTATCCGCCGGCTGCTGCAGTCCGACCCCGACGACCTTTCGGCGGGCGAGGTTTTCCGCGGCAATATCCGGCGCCTCGCGCCGCTTGGGCTGTGCTTCGACATCTGCGTGCAGCCGACGCAACTGGGTGTCGCCAGAGCCCTCGCCGCCGCGTGTCCGGATGTGCAGTTCGTCCTCGACCATTGCGGCAACCCGCCCATCGCGAGTGGCGACATCAGCGAGTGGCGGCGGGACATCGCGGCCTTGGCGGAGTTGCCCAATGTCGCAGGCAAGGTGTCGGGCATCGTCAATCACGCAAAGCCGGGCTGGACACCGGACGACCTGCGTCCGGCCATCGAGCATATGGTCGCGAGCTTTGGCTGGGATCGGCTGGTGTGGGGATCGGATCGGCCGGTGCTGACCCTCAACGGCACGCTGACGCAGTGGGTGGCGGCGACGCGGACGATTGTCGCCGGCGCCAGCCAGGACGAACAGGAACGCCTGTTCTTCCGAAACGCCGAACGCATCTATCGAGTGGGAGGAATTGCATGAAACGCTACGGCAGTGTGATCGGGCTCAAGCCCGAGGTGATCGCCGAATACAAACGCATCCACGCCGACGTCTGGCCGGCGGTGCTGGCGCAGATCCACCGCTCCAACATCCGCAACTACACCATCTTCCTCAAGGAACCCGAGAACCTGCTGTTTGCCTATTTCGAATATGTGGGCAGCGACTACGCCGCCGACATGAAGGCGATGGCCGCTGACGCCGAGACCCGGCGCTGGTGGACGATCACCGATCCGATGCAGGAAGGCCTTCCGACGCGCAAGGACGGCGAGTGGTGGGCCAGCATGGAAGACGTGTTCCACACCGACTGAGGGCTCAGGTGGCGGTGCCGATTTCGGCCTGCGGAATGAGCTCCTCCGGAATATCGTCGAAGCTCGCATAGTTCATGTTGTAGAGCCGGGCGTAGAGGCCGCCGAGCTTCATCAGCTCATCGTGCGATCCCTGCTCGACCAGCCCGCCATTTTGCAGCACCAGGATGCGGTCGGCGTTGCGGATGGTGGCGAGTCGGTGCGCGATGACCAGCCCGGTCCGGCCCTTGAGCAGCACCTTGAGCGCATTCTGGATCTGCAACTCGGTGTAGCTGTCGATCGAGGCGGTGGCTTCGTCGAGCACCAGAATCTTTGCGTCCTGCACCAGGGCTCGCGCGAAGCTGATGAGCTGGCGCTGGCCGAGCGAGATGTTGCCGCCGCGCTGCTCCAGCTTGCTGTCGTAGCCCTGTGGCAACTGCATGATGAAGTCGTGCGCCCCAACGGCCCGAGCCGCGGCCACGACTTGTTCGAAGCTGGCGCCGGTGTTGGCGTAGCGGATGTTCTCGAGCACCGAGCCGGTGAACAGGAACGGCTCTTGCAGCACCATGGCGATGGAGCGCCCGAGCGACTCCTGGGTGACGTCCCTGACATCGTGCCCACCAACCAGCACGGCGCCCTGCCCAACCTCGTAGAAGCGGTGGATGAGGGCCATCGACGAGGTCTTGCCGGAGCCGGTGGGTCCGACCAGGGCAACCGTCTCGCCGGGCTTGACGGTGAACGACACATCCTTGAGCACGGGGTGGTTCTGCCGGTAGCCGAAGGTCACGTTGCGGAACTCGACGGAGCCGCTGAGGTCCGGACCAAGGGCAATGGCGCCCGGCCTGTCCGCAATGTCGACGGGCGAGTCCAGCACTTCGGTGAGGCGCTGGCCCGACGCCATGGCGCGCTGCATCACCGAGTACTGCATGGTGAGCGAGCGGATGGGATCGAAGAAGCGCTGGATGTAGAACAGGAAGGCGACCATGACGCCGACGTCGAGTTCG
>JBDTVO010000015.1:0-21646 GCA_040007135.1 Devosia sp.
CGAACAGCGATCCCGCCAGCAAGGCGTATTTCAATCTTTTTAGCATGAGATTCTCCCTGGGAGCTGCTGCGGCTGCCCACTCGGGTCGCAGCATTGTCCGCATAGTGGGCCGGTCGGCCCCGCCGCGCAAGACAACGTCATCATGCCGAGGCGCGCGTAAAACCCCGGCTGGCGGCGATCAGCTGGCGCGTGTAGCCGGCGCTGACGTTCCCGGATCGCAGGTCGGCGGCGCTGATGATTTCAACCAGCCGGCCCAACTGCATGATGGCGATGCGGTTGCAGAGGTGCGCGACCACCGCCAGGTCGTGGCTGACGAGGATACTGGTGAGGCTGTAGCTCTGCCGGAGCCTGCTGAGGAGATTGAGGATTTCGGCCTGCACCGACACGTCGAGCGCCGAAGTCGGCTCGTCCAGCAGCAGGATCGGCGGGCTGAGGATCAGCGCCCGCGCGATGGCGACCCGCTGGCGCTGGCCGCCCGACAGCTGGTGCGGGTAGCGGAAGCGGTGGATGGGCAAAAGCCCGACGTCGGCGAGAGCCTTTGCCACCCGGGCGTCGATGTCGCCCTCGTGGTGAATTTCGAGCGGTTCGCGAAGGATGTCGTCGACCGTCTGCCGCGGATGCAGCGAAGCGTAGGGGTCCTGGAAGACGAATTGCAGCGTCCGTCGATCGGCGCGGCTGCGGTGGCGCGACACCGGCTTACCGTTCACTTCGAGCCGCCGGCTCTGCGACGCGACCAATCCGGCGATGGCGAGCAGGATCGTCGATTTCCCCGAACCGGATTCGCCGACGATGCCGAAGGTCTCGCCCGGCGCCACGGCGAACGACACGTTCTCCACCGCGCGGAACTCGCGACCCGCGCTGCGGTAGGTGACGCTGAGGTCTTCGACGCTGATCATTGCAGCCACGCCGGATCGCGAACCACCGTAGCGAGTTCGGCGCGCGGAAAATCCAGCGACGGCGTCGCGGCAACGAGGGCGCGTGTATAGGGGTGACGGGCATTGCCCAACTCGCGCGCCGCGCATTCTTCGACGATGCGCCCGCCATACATGATCAGTACCCGGTCGCAGAAGCTCGAAACGATGGTGAGGTTGTGGCTGATGAAGATCAGCCCCATGCCGCGCTGCCGCACCAGGTCGTCGAGAATGCGCAGAACCTCGTTCTGCACCGTGACGTCGAGTGCCGAGGTCGGCTCGTCGGCGATGAGCAGGTCGGGCTCGGCGATCAGCATCATGGCGATCATGACGCGCTGGCCCATGCCGCCCGAAAGCTGGTGCGGATAGAGCCGGTAGACGAGATCGGGATCGCGGATCTGCACCGCCTCCAGCATCGCAATGGTGCGCCGTCGCGCATCCTCGCGGCTGGTCCTCAGATGCAGGAAACAGGTTTCGCTGATCTGCCGGCCGACGGTCTGGACAGGATTGAGCGAATACTTCGGGTCCTGCATCACCATCGAAAGACGCCGGCCGCGCAAATCCTGCCAGTCGCGTTCGCTGCAGGTGAGGAGGTTCTGCCTCGCGTAGGTTATGGTCCTGGCGGTGACGATGCCGGGTCGCGGCACAAGTCCGAGCAGGGCACGGCCGGTGGTCGATTTGCCCGACCCGGACTCGCCGACGATCCCCAGCCGTTCGCGTCCGAGCGTGAAGGAGGCGTTGCGCACCGCTTGGGTGACGCCGTTGCGGCCGGGGAAGCTGACATTGAGGTCGTCGATGACAAGCAGGGGATCGCTCATGACGATTTCGGATCGAACACGTCGCGCAGGCCGTCGCCAAGGAGGTTGAAGCCGAGGCTGACCACGAAAATCGCGAGTCCGGGGATCGTCGCTACCCACCACTGGTCGAGGATGACGTCGCGGCCCGACGACACCATGGCGCCCCATTCGGCCGTCGGCGGCTGCGCCCCGAGGCCCAGGAAGCCGAGGCCTGCGGCGGTCAGGATGATGCCGGCCATATCGAGCGTCAGCCGCACGATCACCGACGACAGGCAGAGCGGCACGATGTGCCGGAACAGGATGCGCCATGTCGAGGCGCCCTGCAGCACCGCGGCCTGGATGAAGTCGCTCCGCGCGATGGCCAGCGTTTCCGACCGCGCGATGCGGGCGTAGGGCGGCCACGCGGTGAGGGAAATGGCGATCACGGCGTTCTCGATGCCGGGGCCCAGCGCCGCCGCGAAGGCCAGCGCCAGCACCAGCCGGGGAAAGGCGAGGAACACGTCGGTGATCCGCATCAGCAGCGTATCGATCCAGCCCCCGGTGTATCCGGCGATTGTCCCTACGATGAGCCCAATCGGCGCGACCACGATCGACACCAGGGCGACGATGGTGAGCGTCACGCGGGCGCCATAGAGCGTGCGCGACAGGATGTCTCGGCCGAGCTCGTCGGTACCGAACCAGTGTGCGGCGGACGGCGGCGCCAGCCGGTTGGGAAGGTCCTGCACGATCGGCGAGTAGACGGACAGCCAAGGGGCGAAGATCGCGGCCAGAAGCAGTAGCGCGACGATGACGAGGCCGACGACCGCCGTCGGATTGCGCAGCAGCGCGAGACCGCCGCGATAGAAACTGCCCAGCACCGCCTGCGAGCGGGAGGCCGGCGTGTCTGTCGTCAGCCACGTCGTGAGGGGCGTCGTCATCGCGTCCGCAGCCTCGGGTCGACCAGCTTGTAGAGCAGGTCACAGATAAGGTTGATGGTGATGAACACGCCGCCGACCAGCACGGTGCCGCCAAGCACGGCGTTCATGTCGGTGTTGAACAGCGCATGGGTAATGTAGTTGCCGAGCCCCGGCCACGCGAACACCGTTTCAGTCAGCACCGCACCTTCGAGCAGCGAGGCGTAGCTCAGTCCAACCACGGTGATCAGCGGTACGAGGATGTTGGGAAAGGCATGGCGCCAGACAGTACGCCAGAACGAATTACCCTTGATGCGGGCCGCGGTGACGTATTCGTGCCCGAGCTGGTCGATCATAAAGCTGCGCACCATGCGGGCGATGTAGGCGAGGGAGAAATAGCCGAGCAGGCTTGCCGGGAGGATCAAATGGCTGAAGGCATTGCCGAACACCTCCCAGTTTCCGTCCAGCGCGGCGTCGATGAGAATGATACCGGTTCGTTGCGTCACCACGTCGATATAGAACACATCCAGCCGCCCGGTGCCCGCGACCCAGCCGAGCCTGCCGTAGAAGATGAAGAGGCCCACGAGGCCGAGCCAGAACACCGGCACCGAATAGCCGAAAAGCCCGACGATGCGGATGACGTGATCGACCCAGCGCCCCTTGCGGGCCGCGGCAACGACGCCCATCGGCACGCCGACGACGACGCCGATGACGATCGCGAGGGTCGAGAGTTCGAACGTCGCCGGAAATACCCGCAGCAGATCGTCCAGCACCGGTCGCGAGGTGAGGACGGAGACGCCGAAGTCGCCGCTCAGCAGCCGCCGCAGATAGATGAAGTACTGGATATAGACCGGCTGATCGAGGCCGAGCGCCTTGAAGGCGGCGTCGTAGGCGCCCTTGGTCGCCTTGTCCCCGACCACCGCGAGGACGGGATCGATCTTGGTCAGCCGGCTGATGAAGAAGGTGACCGCCGTGAGCCCGACGAACGTCGCCGCGAGCGTGACGAGGAAGGAGGCGATGCGCTGGACCAGCACGACCGCGAACTGTCTCTGTTGCGGTCGTACGGCACCGGTGGCTGCACTGTCGCTTGCCATCAGCCCGAACCGGTTGGTGATGCGTCGAACCGCAGCGCCAGCGCGCTGCAGAGCCGCGCCGGGATCGCCAGTTCGCTCTCGATCGCCGCGACACGCTCGGGTGTATAGTGACCTGCGACATCGAGCAGGTTGATTGCGGCGACCAGGGCCCCCTCGAGCACAACCGGATAGTTGACGACCGACCCCAGCCCCATCGAGCCGATAAGCTCGTGGTCTGGAAAGACCTCGGCGATGTCATCGATCGTATTGGCAACAAATGTCTGTCGGCGTTCAAACACCGTGTCGAACCAGGCACCGGTGTTACCATGCAGCGGCTTTGTTCCCGACGTCGGATACTCGCCGGGCCGGTTGCTGTAAGCGCGGCGTACGACGCCCGCCGCAAGATCGACTGTCATGACCGTGAACAGCCGGTGACCCGCGATCGCCTGCGCGAGATCCTCCAGCGACTTCCAGCTTGCGCCCGTATCGCGCGCTGCCGAAATGGAAGCGACGAACCTGGCCCCACCCGATGACATGTCGCCTGCGTTTGCCCTGTCCACGTCCCGGACACTCGACCATTTCCCCGCGCAAGCCAAGCCCGGTCCATCGGGAGAAAAGGTGGATGGGGTCGCATCGACAGGGCAGTTGGCACATGCCATTTGTCGGCGCCGGAGCCGATGAACTCGGCGCTCAATTGACAGGATGGGGTCTGCCGTGACGGATGTGATCGTGCTCGGCGCGGGGATCGTTGGCGTGTCCATCGCCATCCATCTGCAGCGCCGGGGCCGCAACGTGCTCCTGGTCGATCGCCGCAAGCCGGGCCGCGAGACCTCCTACGGCAACGCCGGCATCATCCAGCGCGAGGGCGTCCGGCCACGAGCCTTTCCGCGCGATCTCGGCGAGCTGGCCCGGATCGCGGCCGGGCAGGGGCTCGACAGCCGCTACGATCTGGCGGCCTTGCCCGGTTACGTCTCGCCTCTCGCCCGGTACTGGTGGCATTCGGCGCCCGACCGCTACCGCCAAATCGTCGCCGACTACGCGCCGCTGATCGCCAATTCGGTGAGCGAGCATGCCGTCTTGATCGAGGCGGCCGGCGCCGGCGACCTGATCGACAAGAAGGGCTGGATGCTGCTGTTCCGCACGGCGGAAAAGCGCGACAGCGCCTTTGCCGATGCGGAGCGCGACGCCGCCGAATACGGGGTCGGCAGCGCCAGGCTCGATGCCGACGCAGTGGCTAGGGCGGAGCCGGCTCTACGCATGCGCACCGTGGGCGCCCTGCACTGGACCGACCCCTGGACCGTTCGCGACCCGGGCGGGCTGGTCGCGACCTACGCCGAGCTGTTCAAGCGCGAGGGCGGAACCTTTGCCACCGGCGACGCCCGCTCGCTGCGCCAGGCGGGAGCAGGCTGGACCGTCGATATTGACGCCGGCCCAGCGTCGGCCGCCGAGGTGGTGCTCGCGCTCGGACCGTGGGCGGCCGAGGCAACGCAAAGGCTCGGCTATCGCCTGCCGCTGTTCATCAAGCGGGGCTACCACCGCGAATACCAGCACCTGCCAGGCGGTTCCCTCAACCATCCGGTGCTGGACATTGAGACCGGCTTCCTGTTGGCGCCGATGCAGCGCGGCGTCCGCCTCACGACCGGCGCCGAGTTCGCGCGCCACGATGCGCCGCCGAACACCACCCAGATCGATGGCTGCGAACTCGTCGCACGCGAGCTGCTGCCGCTCGGCGAGTGCCTCGATGCCACCCCCTGGATGGGGGCTCGCCCGTGCACGCCGGACATGAAGCCGATCATCGGCCGCGCTCCCAACCACCCCAACCTCTGGTTCGCCTTCGGGCACGCCCACCATGGCCTGACGCTGGGTGCAGTAACCGGCCGCATGATAGCGGAGATGATGACTGGGCAACCCCCGTTCGTCGCGGCGGCGCCATTCTCGGCGGACCGTTTCGCCTAGTGGGAACGCTGTTTGGGTTGATGTCCGCTTGTGGCGCGAAGCGGACTCTGGGCGATGACCGCTTCTGGCTCAGAGCAGTGACCGTCTATCTGCAATCCCTCGATCCTTCGGCTCGACTAGGAAAGCAGATGCAACTCCCGTTCGAGGATTTCGACCAGCATGGTCGCGTACGCCGGTAAGGGGCGATTGCGGGGCAGCAACAGGGAAATCGTCGCCGGCTTGATGGTGCCGGAAACCAGTGGCGTCCAGGCGAGCTTGCGCTCCTCGACATCGCGTCCGACGCCAAGACGGGTCAGGTAGGCTATCCCGAGTCCTGCACGGACGATGGCCTTCAGCATTCCCGGCCGCTCCGCGCGGGCCACGACGTTGCTCGGCAGGTTGCTGTCCTGAAGCAGGACGTTGAGTCCGCTGTGCTGCAGCCAGTCTGAGCCGGGCACGACAAGCGGGTAGGGGGCGCACTGCTGGAGCGTCACTTCACTCCGCTGAGCGAGCGGATGGTCAGGCAGGGAGATCACGCCGAGGGGTGACGTAATCGTGGTGGCGATCTGGGCGCGGACATCGTCGCGCACGTCGAAGGCCAGGACGATGTCGGCATCGCGCGCAAGCAGCTGTGAGGTGATGAGGTAATTGTCGCCCGACATCAGCGAGAAATCGACCTGCGGATAGTGGTGCTGCAACTCATGCATGGCGCGCGGCAGCATCTCGTCGGTGAAGCTCTCCGAAGCAGCGATGCGGATGGTGCCCCGTACCCCTCCCCGCAGCGCCGCGAGCTCGCGATTGAGTGAGATGGCCTCCCGTTTCCAGCGCCGCAGGTAGCCGAGCAGGACCTCGCCCGCAGCCGTCGCACGCACGCCGCGTGGCAGGCGCTCGAAAAGGCGCGCATCCAGTTCGTCCTCGAGCTGGAGCAATTGTCGGTTCACCGCGGACGAGGCGACGTGCAGGCTGTCGGCGGCCTTGCGGATCGAACCGAGCCGGATCGCCTCGTCGAAGTAGCGCAGGGCCGTTCGCGTCAACGCCATCGCGATCTCCAGTGATGCCTTTTTTCGCTCGCTTAGCCCGAAAAATGCTGCTGGCGCAAGTCGCAACTGCCAGCTTCACTGGTCGCATAGGTTCGGAACGGTGCAAGCGAGCGCGAAATTGCGTCTGTTTGGCCAGGAGGTAGGGTTGGCCCATCAACACACGCCGCTGCATCCTGGCGGAGTCCAGATGCACCTGAAGATCAAGGACGGGGATGTGCCGCGCTATGTGCTCACTCCCGGCGATCCGGGCCGCGTGCCGGTAATCGGGGAAGCCTGGGACAGCTACGAAGAGGTTGCCTATTTCCGCGAATTCCGCACCGCGCGCGGCAAGATTGACGGCATCGAAATAGCCGCCTGCTCGCATGGCGTTGGTGGTCCCTCGACCGATATCGCCCTTGTCGAGCTGTCCAACTGCGGCGCCGACACCTTTATCCGGGTCGGATCCTGCGCCGCGCTGCAGCCGGAGATGGAGCCGGGCGACCTCGTCATCTCGACCGGCGCCCTGCGTCTCACCGGCACTGTCGATGCCTATGTCGACAAATCCTACCCCGCGGTCGCGGACCATGAAGTCCTCATGGCGCTCATCGAGGCGGCCGAGGAGCTCAAGGAGACCTATCACCTGGGGCTCGCCGCCAGCGTGGACAGTTTCTATGCCGGCGAAGTAAATCCGATGCCGGGTGGCTTCTGGCAGTCCGCCATGGACAACCGCATCGAAGACCTGACGCGCGCGCGCGTCGCCAATTTTGAAATGGAAGCGGCAACGATCTTTACGCTCTGCCAGCTCTTCGGCTTCCGCGGCGGCATGATCTGCTCGGTCGGGGCCAATCGCGTCACCAAGAAGCGGCTCGACTCGCACGAGTCAATCCAACGCTGCGCTCGCGTCGCGAGCCGCGCCGTCGCCATTCTCGCGAGCTGGGACGCACGCAAGAAAGCCAGCGGCAAACGCTATCTCTATCCCTCGCTCATTGCCTGAAGCGAGGCGAACCATACGGCAGGCTAAAGGGGACAATGATCATGGCCTTCTCTATGAATCGCAGACAATTCATCCAATCGGGGGCAGCCCTGGCCAGCGCCGGAGCGCTCGGCCTTGCTGCAGCGCCAACGCTCGCCGCCGATATCGGCCCGCTCGTATATCGTCTCGGCTGGGTCAAGAATGTCGGCTGGGCCGGCACCTATTTCGCCGACAAGAAAGGGTACTTCATCGCCGAGGGCTTCTCATCGGTCGACCTCGTGCCGGGCGGTCCGAATGCGGCGCCGGGCGAAAGCATCGTCAATGCCGGCAAGGCGCTGGTCTCGCTGTCGAGCCCGGCCATCACAGCCGCCGCAGTCAACGAGGGCGCCAGGCTCAAGACGATCGGCGTTCAGTTCCAGACCAGCCCGTTCATCATCGCGTCGCCCATCGGCAAGCCGCTGAAGACGCCTCAGGATCTGGTGGGCAAGAAGATCGGCGTACCGGGGACCAACGGGCCGACCTGGATGGCCTTCCTCGCGGCCAACAAGATCGACCCGAACTCGCTCGAAACGGTCAATATCGGCTTCAGCTCGGCGCCACTGACCAGCGGCCAGGTCGACGGGCTCATGGGCTTTGTCACCAACGTGCCCGGCCCGCTGAAGCGCCAGGGCTTCGAGACCTACTGGTTCGGGTTCGGCGACTTCAATTTCCGCCTCGTCAACAACAACTACTTCGTGTCCGAGGAATCGCTCGCCACCCGGCGCGACGCTGTGAAGGCCTTCATGCGCGGGGAAATCCGCGGCTGGAAGGACAGCCTCGCCTCGCCCGAAGAGAGCGCGCGCCTTGCCGTCGAGGAATATGGCGCTGACCTTGGACTGGACATGGTGGACCAGGTCGACCAGGCCAAGACGCAGGACACACTCATCGTCAACGACGAGACCAAGAAGAACGGCCTGTTCACGATGACCCCCGAGCTCATTACAAAGAGCGTCGAGCTGCTTAAGATCAGCGGCGTCGAGACGACGGCCGATTTCTTCGACATGTCGATCCTCAAGGAAATCTACGCCGAGGATGCCAAGCTGATTTGATGACAGCACCGACGGACGACTGGAACCGCCGATGACTACGCAGGGACTCCGGCTCACGGCCGTGTCGAAGACATTTCGACTTGGCCGC
Organism: Devosia sp.; assembly: GCA_040007135.1. GTDB lineage: Bacteria > Pseudomonadota > Alphaproteobacteria > Rhizobiales > Devosiaceae > Devosia_A. Next base: position 8,778 of record JBDTVO010000015.1, read on the forward strand.
GAGCAGGTCCCGGCGATCGACGGGTTCGACCTGTCGACGCGCGCAGGCTCCTTCGTCTCGCTGATCGGCCCGTCGGGTTGCGGCAAGTCGACCGTACTGCGACTGATCGCCGGCCTCGAAACGGCAGACGAAGGCAGCATCGAAGTCCACGGCGCCCCGGCAGAACTGGTCCGCAATGCGCACAAGCTTGGAATTGCCTTCCAGGATGCGGCGCTGCTGCCCTGGCGGTCCGTCGTCTCCAATATCAGCTTGCCGTTGGAACTCGCGCGGCTCCCCATCGACCGCGCCGCGATCGATGCCCTCGTCAATCTTGTGGGGCTCACCGGTTTCGAGCGCGCCCGGCCTGGGCATCTGTCAGGCGGCATGCGCCAGCGCGTTGCAATCGCCCGCGCGCTGACGCTCGACCCGCGCCTGCTGCTTCTCGACGAGCCCTTCGGGGCTCTCGACGACATGACGCGCCAGCGTATGAATGTAGCCTTGCAGGAGATCTGGTCGCGGCAGGCGATCACCACGCTGCTGGTGACGCATTCGATCTCCGAGGCAGTGTTTCTTTCCGATGCGGTCGTCGTCATGACGGGGCGGCCAGGGCGGGTCAAGCAGATCGTCAGCATCGACCTGCCGCGCCCGCGTGACGCCGGCGTCCAGCGCACGGCTGAGTTCCATGCCTATACCGATCGGCTCAGCGAGCTGCTCTTTTCCGGTCCCGCCGATGACGAGCATTAGCGAGCGGGGGATGGCGGGCCGCTCTCTCCGCCGCAACCTGCCGGCCATGATCACCATCACGGCGATGCTGATCGGCTGGCAGCTCATCGCGTGGACCGTGCTTGCCGGAACCAATCTGCTGCCGGGGCCGATCGAGATCGTGCGCGGCATCATTGCCGACTGGCGTCTCTATCCCGGCAATATCGGGGCGACGCTCAGCGTTGCGGCGCGGGGCTTTCTGTTTGGCAACGCTATCGCCATTCTCCTGGCCTTGCTGTGCATCCTCGTGCCCCGCGCCGAGGGCCCCATCCTTCAGCTCGCGGTCGTGGCCTATGCCGTGCCTGTCCTTGCCATCACTCCCATCCTGGTCGTGCTGTTCGAAGGCGACCGCGCCCGGGTCATCGTGGCCGCCCTCACGGTGTTCTTCACCACGCTGGTGGGGACCCATGCGGGGCTGAAACAGGCGGACCGGACGAGCCTCGACGTGATTACCGCCTATGGCGGCGGGCGTTATGCCCAACTCGCCAAGGTGCGGATCTGGGCAGCGCTGCCCTATCTGTTCGCCGCCCTCAGGATCGCCGCACCCGCCGCGCTGCTCGGGGCGATCATTGCGGAGTTCCTCGGCGCCGATCGCGGGCTCGGCATCGCGCTGGTCGTGTCAGAGCAGAACCTCAACAGCGTCCGCACGCTCGGCATTGGCGTCGTGGCCGCGACGATGGCCGGACTGGCGTACTGGCTCGTCGGCCTCGTCGGCCGGTGGGCCACGCCCTGGACTCCCTCGGCCAGCGAGACGCCATGAGCACCGCTGCGCCAAGGCTCGGGATCTTGCCCTTCCGCAGCCTTTTGTCGGCGGTGCTCGTCACAACGATCGTCCTGGGCGGATGGTGGCTGATCATCTGGGGGCTGCAGCTTGACCCGCTGTCGGCCAAGACTCCGGCCGACGTGTTCCGATACATTTTCCTCCATCCCCAGGCCGCGCTGCATCGGGTGGCGCTGGGCAACGCGCTCGCCAAGACGCTGAGCGATGCCCTGGTGGGATATGCCGCAGGAATGCTGCTCGGCGCGGCGATGGCAGCCGGCACGTCGCTGTCGCGCACGCTCGAACGGGCGGTCCTGCCCATCGCGATGGTGCTTCGTACCGTGCCCCTGGTCGCCCTGACGCCGATCATCACCCTGATCTTCGGTCATGGCCTGGTCGCTGTCACGGCCGTCTCAGCCATCGTGGTGTTCTTTCCAACCTATGTGAATGTGCTGCTCGGCCTGCGCTCCGTGCCGCAGCATTTGCGCGACCTCATCGAGGCCTATGGCGGCGATCGGCAGCAGGCATTCATCAAGGTACAGATTCCGTCGGCGATTCCCGCTTTCATGGCGTCGGCCCGCATCGCGGTGCCGACGGCGCTGATCGGGGTGATCGTGGCCGAGTGGCTGGTCAGCGGCGGTGGCGTCGGCCAGTACATGATCGAGTCGCAGCATTCGCTCGACTACGGCGCGTTGTGGTCGGCGGCCGTGGGCCTGACCGTCGCATCGGCGCAGCTGTATGCTTTCGTCGGCTGGATCGAGCAGCTTGTGCTCAAGCGGATCGCCGATCGATGACGCGACGACTCATCATCGACACCGACGGCGGGATCGACGATGCCGTAGCGATCTGGTGGGCGGCGAGCGACCCGCGCATCGACCTCGTCGGCGTTACGACCGTCGGCGGCGTGGTGTCCGCTGAAGACGCCGCGCGCAATGTGCTCCTCGTCCTCGAGGCGGCGGGTCGACCGGACGTTCCTGTTGCCATCGGCGCCAATGACCGGCTGGGTCCATCGCCGGAGCTGCGGCCGGCCGATTTCATCCACGGGTCCGATGGCCTGGGCAACACCGTGCGGGGACGCGTCCCCGCAGGCACGCCGCTGCACGGCGCCATTCCGCTGCTCGACCGGCTTATCGACGGCATGACCTCGATCGTGTCGCTGGGCCCCCTCACCAACCTCGCGCGCCTCGCCCTCGAGCTGCCGCGCCAGGCCGCCGCCGTGGATCAACTGGTGATCATGGGAGGCGCCGCGGCCGGCGGCGGCAACGCACTGCCCGACGGCGAGGCAAATATCGCGCACGATCCGAGTGCCGCCGCCGTGGTCGTTGGCGCCGGCTGGGCCAATCCGCCGCTGATGATCGGGCTCGACGTGACGCACGCCGCGACGCTGGACGACAGCGACTTCGCGCTGCTCGCCGAGAAGCGCACCCCCGCTGCGGCTTTCCTCGATGCGCCGCTGCGGTTCTACCGGCCGTTCGGCGCAACCTTCACAGCGCCGGCCTGTCCGTGCCACGATTTTGCGACCGTGCTCGCCTTCATCGAAAGCAGCTTCGTGACCGACGCCCCGATCCTTCCGCTCGCAATCGCCACCGCTCCCGGACCGGCCTGGGGCTCGACGATCGTGGATTTTCGCGCGCCGGCCTTTGCGCGCAGCGGTGGATCGGAGCAGGCGAGCCCCGACGGCTTTGCCGACTGGCGCATTGGGCTCGGCGTGGACCGCGCGCTCTTCCGCCGCCGGGCCAGGCAATTGTTCGGCGACTGAGGACGCAACCATGCTCATCATTTCGAACGTAACTGCCGTCACCATGGATGCGCAGCGCCGCGTCATCGAAGGGGCGACTATCGCGATCGACGGCGAACGCATCGTCGCCATCGGTGCCGACACCGAATCGCGCGCCCGCTATGCCGATGCCGACCTGGTCGATGGACGGGGGATGGTGGCCATCCCTGGCCTCATCGACACCCACGCCCATGCCGACCAGTCGCTGCTGCGCGGCCTGGGCGATCGCATGCACTGGCATCCCTTCCTGGATCGCATCATCGGTCCCTATCTGGCGACCCGCGATCCCGCCGACGGTGTTCTCGCCAATACGCTCAGCATGGTCGAAATGATCCGGTCCGGCACGACCTGCTTTGTCAGCCCGAACGCCGATCCGCGCGACGACTACGCCGCACTCTCTGCCGTCGTCGCCGATATCGGCATTCGAGCCGTGTTCTGCCGCTTCGTCATGGCGACGGAAAACGACTTCAGCGCGAAGGCCGCCGCGTCCGCCGTAGGCGCGGCATCGGCAGAGATGCAGAAATGGCATGGGGGCGCCGGGGGACGGGTGTCGATGTGGTTTGGCCTCGATGTTCCACGGCGCCCCGGCGACCTCGTCTATCCGCATTTCTATCGCGAGGTGGCCGAGGAGTCCCGTCGGCTTGGAGCGGGCCTTTGCTACCATTTCTGTTCCGAGATCGAGGACTCGACCTGGATCGAAAATACCTTCGGCGTACGTCCGGCCGAATGGTCGCGCGATAATCACGTGCTCGGCCCCAACGTGCTGCTGATCAACGGCTGCTGGGTGACGCCGCTTGAAATGCGCATCCTTGCCGAAACGGGGACGCACCTGGCGCACAGCCCCGTCGCGAACATGAAGATGGCGACCGGCATCCTGCCGCTTCCCGATGTCATTGCGGCCGGTGTGAACGTTTCGCTCGGAACCGATGGCGCTCTCAACAACAACACCCACGACATGTTCGGCGAGATGAAAACCGCCTGCCTGCTGCAGAACGCAACCCGCCGACATGCCTCGGCCCTGCTGGCATCCACCGCGCTGGAGATGGCGACGATCAATGGCGCCAGGGCCATCGGCCGGGAGCGCGACCTCGGCTCGCTCGAGGTGGGCAAGCTCGCCGACATCGTGCTGCTCGACCTCGACCGCGCGCAATCCGCGCCGGTTCACAACGTCGTTTCCAACCTCGTTTTCGCTACCCATCCCGGCAATGTCGACACCGTGCTGGTCGGCGGGCGAGTCATGGTTCGGGGTGGCGAAGTTCTGGGCGTCAACGAAATGGCCATTGTCGAAAGGGCCAAAGCACGCGCGAGGACGATCAGTGGCATGTTTCGGCTGGCGCACACATGAACTCTTCCAACTTCCTTTCCCGCCTTTTCGATGTGGTCGAGTTTGACATCGTGCCCCTGACGCGCCGCCGCGTCGAGCTTGGGAACAAGATTTTCGGCGCGGCGATCCTCCGGAAGTCCGACCTGTCGCTCGTCGTCGCCGAAACCAACAATGAGACCGAGAATCCGCTCTGGCACGGCGAGATGCACGCCATACGCCGCTTCTATGAACTTCCGAGCGAAACTCGTCCCGTCGCGAAGGATTGCGTCTTCGTTGCAACCCATGAACCGTGCTCGCTCTGCCTATCGGGTATCACCTGGAGCGGCTTCGACAACTTCCACTATCTGTTTGACTACGAGGATACGCGCGACGCGTTCGACATACCTCACGACATCCGTATCCTGCGGGAAGTCTACGCGGTTCCTGACCCGGACCGGAACAGCGTGCCAGCGGGCCGGGACTACTACAATCGAAGCAATGCGTTCTTCACGAGCCACAGCATGGTCGCCGCCGCAGAGGATCTCGATGACGATGCGAGGGCCGACATCGCCTCGAGGATCGACAGGCTCACCGAAGTCTACGCGACCCTCTCGGCGAGATACCAAGCTGACCGGGGGCGGGCCCGCATCCCCCTGAGCTAGTGGTTCGCCCGGGGGTCACTTCGCCTGGCCATTGTCCGCTTCTGGCGCAGAGCGGACCACTAGGGGCGGCGAATTTTGTCCGACGAACTGGCGGGCGCCGGCCGCCCTCACTGTCCTAGCTAGGCTGCCAGGTGCACACCACCGGCCGTCGGCTAAGGCTCGGGTACCGCTATTCCTTGAAGAGCGATTCCTTGTCGTTCGAGTATTTCACCAACAGGGGAATACTGGCTCCCCCGATCGCGGGAGCCAGGTGTCCGAATTTTCCCTCGAGCACGGAAAACGGTTCCGGCCTGCCGCCTAGAATTCGCGCCAGCTTGCGCCGCGTGGTCTTGGCGATTTCCTTGCGGACGTCGCGTGGAACGGCGCCGTCGATGACAAGGTTATCGACGTCGATCACGGCAACCGCCCCGCGCGCCGCCTGAGCGAGTCCTTCGGCGACCGTCTCGATCCATTCGTCGAGGCCGCTCCCCAGGTTCCCCCAATCCTCCGGCGAAGACCAAAGCCGTTCCCTGTCCTTGCCTTTGACCGTGCCGGCCAGGGAATGGACCGACGCGACCTCCCGGAGGGTGGCCCGGCGGTCATCGCGCTTTCCGGGCAGGTGCACGGGCAACTCACCCAAGGACCCCGCCATTCTATTGCGCCCGGGAAACAGATGGTGGTCGAGAACCAGCCCGCCGCCGAGCGAATAGCCGATATAGGCGTAGATGAAATCGGGGCAGGCGGTGCCCGCGCCGAACATCAGCTCGGCCGCAGCGCAAACCGTCGAGTCGTTGAACAGATACACGGGCCAGTCGAAGGCGCCATCGAGTTCGGCGCGGATGTCGATCTGGTTCCAGGCATCGAGCCGACCCTTTGGCACATCGTCGTCTTGCGCCAGGTTCCATTGGTGGAACGGCGATGCAATCCCGAGGCCGGCGATACGCTCCGTCGGGATGGACTTTTGTTTGCGACGCATCCGCCCAACCGCAGCCTTGGCGAAAGTCATGATTTCGTTGGGAGTGGGGTAGTCGAACTCGACACGCTCGAAGGCAACGACATCGCCCACGAAATTCACCAGGGCGATATCGGCGCTGCGGTGATCGACCTTGAGGCCGAAGGAGAATGCGGCTTCGGGGTTGAGCGCAAACGGGACCGATGGCTGGCCAAGCCGTCCGCGCAGCGGTTCGCGGCGGAGCAGCAACTGGTTCTCGGCAGCGCGATTGACGATCGTGGTGATGGTCTGCGGTGCGAGGCTGGTGAGGCGCGCGAGGTCGCTCTTGGAAAGCTGGCCGTGCCGTCGCACCAGGGCCACAACGAGCCGCTCGTTGTAGACACGCGTTTCGGCTTGCGTCGTGCCACCGCTGCGGCCGTCCGGTATCTTTTCCAGATTGTAGAAGCTGGTGCCGGTCACGAAACGCCCCGGGCCACCGGACTACCTGCGGCCGGTAACGACCTAGCAAGGGCGATGGCCCGTGGCAACCACAATGATACTTCCATTGGAGAGCAATAGTATGTGAAATGTAGAGCTGTTCGAACTGCGACCAAGGCGATGGGAGGAGGTCAGCACCATGACCAAAATTCGCACCGTGCTATGCTTTGGAGACTCCAATACCTACGGTGCGGTGCCGACGCTGGCTCGGAGCGGACGCCATCGTTTCGGGCCCGAGCGGCGTTGGCCGGGGATCATGCGACGGCAGCTGGGCAGCGGCTGGGACGTCGTCGAGGAAGGCCAACCCAGTCGCACCACGGTGCGAGAGGATCCGATCGAGGGCGTACACAAGAGCGGCCTGCGGGCGCTGCCGATCTGTCTCGAGTCGCATATGCCGCTCGACCTCGTCATCGTCATGCTCGGAACCAACGATCTTAAGTACAGATTCGCGGCATTGCCTGGGGATATTGCCGATTCTGTCGAGATCGTGGTTCGCACCATTCAGCGCAGCGAGGCCGGTCCCGGCGGGGTCCCGCCGCGGGTCATACTGGTCGCTCCGCCCGCCATACAGGAGGTCGACTGGCTGGCCGAAATGTTCCAGGGCGGCGCCGCCAAATCCCTTGTCCTCGCAGGCTTGCTGCGCGCTGTGGCAGAACGCTGCGGAACGCCCTTCATCGATGCAGGTGAATTTGTCGAATCGAGCGCCGTCGATGGCCTCCACCTCGACAGCGATGCCCACCGGCGGTTGGGAATTGAGGTGGCGCGGGCCGTGCAGGAGGCGTTCGCGGATTAACCGGGCAACCTGACTCTTCGGAATCATTACTTCCACTGGAGAAAGTTTTTGACTCGAAACCATGAAGGTGAATAGCTGACGATCGAAAGTGGCCCGGCCCGCCTTCCAAGGCGGCGGGTCTTCAACTCGGAGCAATGGCAACAGCCGCGGCCGGGTACCAGTTCAACTGAGGGAGGAACACGAGCATGAGCATCAACAAGACGATACCGGGATGGCGTGTCGCGGCATTGCCCGCAGGCCTGCTGGCCGGCGCGCTGCTCCTGGGGAGCACGGCCATTGCCGGCGCGGCCGATGGCCCGCCGGGCATCACGACGCAGACCAAGTTTGCCGCCTTCAATCCCAATGCGGCGGCCTGTGCGGCACCGCCGGGACTGTCCAAGGTACTTGCCTTCGCGCAGGACAACGAGCGCGAATTCATGCAGGGCGTCGATCATGGGCTCGAAATGGCCGCCAAGGACCGCGGCCTCGAATACCGTCGTGCCACCGCGAACAATGACGCTGCCAAGATGGTTGCCGACGTGCAGCTGTTCCTCAGCTCCAAGGTGGGCGCGGTGGTGGCCGCGCCGGTCGATCCGGCCTCGCTCAGCCACAGCCTGCAGGAAGTCATGTGGTCGGGCGGCTACGTCTCGACCATCGTGCCGCCGCCGGCCACGGAACTGCTGAATGCGCCGCAATACGCAACCGGCAAAGCGCTCACCGATGCGGCCGTCGCCTATATCAAGGATCACCTCGGCGGCAAGGCCAACGTGATCCTGCTCACACAGGACCAGATCGAGTTCCTGGCACCGCGCTTCGCCGCGATGCGCGACGGCCTCAAGGCCTTGCCCGGTGTAAACATCGTCGCCGACGTGACCCCCAATCCGGTCAACAAGGAGGGTGGTTTTGCGACCGTGAGCACGATCCTCCAGGCGCACCCCGATGTCGACGTGATCCTCGGTGCGGACACCGTCGTGCTCGGCGCTCTGGCGGCCCTCGAAGCGGCCGGCAAGGCGAGGCCCGACCAGTTCCTCGGCGGCATCGACGGGGAGCCGGAAGCGGTGGCCGAGATCAAGAAGGGCAACGGCCCTTACAAGGCCAGCATCTCTCTATCGTCGCCGGTGTTCGGCTACGCGCTTGGCCAGCATGCGGCCGACTGGCTCGAGGGCAAGAGCATTCCGCAGGCGATGGACATCCTGCCCAGCGCACTGACCAGCGACAACCTTGCGCAGTACGAGGCTGATCTCGCCGACCCGGCGGCGGTCTACAAGAACCCGGCGCGTCGCGACTACTATCTCAAGATGTACGGCAACATCTGCTACGACACGCGCGATCAGTACGTGAACTTCCCCTGGTCCTCCGAAGCGAAGTAGCATCGCAATCCTCCCGGTGCCGGCGGCCCAGAGGACCTGGGCTGCCGGTGACGTTTTGCAAGGTCGAGCCAGATGGACGCTGAACACGCCGCTGCAGCCAATGGAGTGACCGGAGCAGCGACCGGAGATCGCCTTCGCCTGGGGACCAGGGCCCCGGGAGAAGCATCGGGGCGCATCGGGCTGGCCGCCGTGGCGCTGGCGCTCGTGGTGCTGTTCTCGGTGCTCAACCGCTCATTCCTTAGTGTCGAGAATTTCATCACCATCGGGGTCAACTCGACGTCGATCCTGATCGCCGTGCTCGGCACGTCGGCACTGCTGATCGCGGGCTATGTCGATCTGTCGATCGGCAGCATGGTGGCGCTCATCGGCATCATCGTCGCCAAGGTCGCGGTAGCGACGCAGGATCCACTGCTCGCGGCAGCGACTGGCCTGGGGCTGGGGGTCGTGCTCGGATCCATCAATGGCATGCTGGTGCGCCGGCTGAGCATCTCGCCGCTGATCGTCACTCTGGCAACGCTCGCACTCTATGGCGGGCTTGCCTACGTCATCAGCAGTACGGCGGTCTATGGCTTTCCACAGGCCCTTCTCGACCTGGGGCGGGGCAAACTCTTCGGAGTGCAGTACACGGTCGTCATCGCGATTGTGGTGTTTATCGTCGGCGCGTTCATCCTCACCCGCACTGTCATCGGGCTGCGGATCTATGCGATCGGTGGCGATGCAAGGGCAGCCGAACTCTGCGGCGTTCCGGTGGGACGTACGGTCGTCGGCCTTTATGCAGTCAACGGCCTGTTGATCGGGCTGGTGTCCGTGCTGACGGCCGGACGGCTGGGGAGCATCACGCCGACCATTGGTGCAGGGTTCGAACTCGATGTGCTGACCGCGGCGATACTCGGTGGCGTCGCTTTCTCCGGCGGTGCGGGTCGGCCACTCGGAATTGCGGTCGGCGTCGCGACAATCGGCATCCTCAACGCCGGCCTCATCTTTGTCGGGCTGCAGTCGTGGTGGCAGTCGGTGGCTGTGGGCTGCATGCTGCTGCTGGCGCTGTTCGCCGACCAGGTCGCGATCGGCATGCGCAGTCGGCGGGCGCGCGCGGCGCAGCCGGGGTTCGCCACACTGGAGAGGACGGCGCCGTCGGAACACTCGTCCACAACGCCGGCCGGCGTTGTTGCGCGGCCGCACCTCGACGTCGTGTTCGCAGTGCGCGACGCGCGGAAATCCTATGGTGCTGTGGCAGCGCTGGAGGAGGCGACATTTTCGGTCGGAAAGGGCGAGGTCATCTGCCTGCTCGGCGACAACGGTGCTGGCAAGAGCACGCTGGTCAAGATCATCTCGGGCGCTATCCTGCCCGATGCGGGGTCGATGGCACTGGAAGGGGCGCCAGTGCAGTTCCGCAGTCCCCACGATGCCAGGGCCGCCGGCCTCGAGACCGTCTATCAGGATCTTGCACTGTGCTCGAACCTGAGTGTCACCCACAACATGATGCTGGGGCGTGAGCACACGCGGCTCTGGCTCGGCTTCATCCCGGTCCGGGACGACCGGCGTGCCGCGGACGAGTGCCGCGCCAAGCTGGCGGCGCTCGGTGTTACCCTCAGCGACACCAACGTGCTGGTGCGGCTGCTTTCCGGCGGGCAGCGGCAGTCGATCGCCATCGCCCGTTCGCTGTCGGAGCGCGTCAAGCTCATCTGTCTCGACGAGCCCACGGCGGCGCTGGGCGTGAAGCAGACAGCCCAGGTGGTCACACTTGTTCGATCGATCGCGGCGCAGGGCACGGGCGTCATCCTCGTCACGCACGACCTGTCCACTGTTCGTGCCCTCGCCGACCGCATCGTCGTCCTCAGCCTCGGCCGCATCGTCTATGACGGCCCTGCGGGCCATCTCGCTGCCGATGAGCTGTGGGGCCTGATGGCAGGCAGCGTTCCCCTCGCGGCCAAAGGCTAGCGCACGGCCGATCCCGAGTGCTCGGCCGGCCTCGGTCCAGGCCAAGCCTCCAGCGCTCGATGACTCGTGGCCGAAAGTGCTGGTAAGGTCCTGTCTTTCGCTGGCCGGGGAGGGAAGCGAGTATGTCTGGGCCCAAAAAAGGTCGCCGCACGACGATCTACGACATCGCGTCAGCGACTGACGTTTCCTCGACCACCGTCAGCCTCGTTCTAACCGGGACCTGGAAGAAATACCGGATCAAGCCGGCAACCGCTGCAGCCATCATCGAGGCGGCCAGGCGTCTCGGCTACGCGCCAAATCTCAATGCCCGCGGCCTGCGCCTGTCCCGCTCGGGTCTCGCCGGGATGATCGTCCCCCATCACCGCAACCGGTTCTTTGCCGGGCTCGCCGAGGCTTTCGAGGAGGCGTCAAGGGATCGCGGCCTCTGCCCGATCGTGGTGAGCACGCATCGTAACCCGGACAACGAGCTCAGCGTCGCCGAGGCGCTTCTCGCCCAGCAGGTCGAGTTTCTGTTCATCGCCGGGGTCGGTGATCCCGGCCCGTTGAACTCCCTCTGCAACTCCGCCCACACCCCTTGCATCAATGTCGACCTGCCGGGGCCGAGTGCGCCATCGGTGGTGTCGGACAATCGCAAGGGCGCGCTGGAACTCACCAACGTCATGCTCGACCGGCTGGCCAACCGCGGTGCCAACCCCGCCGACGTCGTCTTTTTCGGCGGCGTCGCCGACGATGATGCAACCCGCAATCGGCTGGGCGGCTTTGTCGAGGCCCTGCAGCTTAGAGGCGTGTCAGTCTGCGAGCAGATGGTCGCCTGCTGCGGGTACGCTCCGCGCAATGCCGCCGCTTACATCGGCGGGCTCTACGCCGAGCTCGGACGGCTGCCGCAGGGGCTGTTCGTCAACGGCGTTACGGCACTCGAAGGTGCCCTCAGGGCGCTGGCGCTGCTGCCAAGGGGTCAGGTCGACGCCCTGGTCTTCGGCTGCTTCGACTGGGACCCGTTTGCCGCCCATCTGCCCTTCGACGTGATCATGGTTCGCCAGGATGTTGAGGCCATGATCGCCGCGGCTTTCGCTCTGATCGACCACCCATCCGACAGCGCCGACTGTCCCTTGATCATGGTGCCGACCCGGCTCGCCGGCGTCACCGAAAGCGACGGGCAAGTCGAGGACTGGGACGTCGATCTACACAAGCGGGCACATCACGACAATTCCCTGCTGATTTCGGCCTGAGTATTTGCCGTTGAGAGTGGCGAGCACGTCGAAGTTCTTCAATTCAAATGCTAAATCTATTTAGCTACTTGACGTCAACTTGCCCAAAGTTCTTATTGACCACGCCCTGAGGAGGGGCTGCTCACAAGCGACTGTAAGAAGCGTCGTCGGCCCGCATCGTCGGGTCGCGAACCGGCATGCCTTTGCCCGCCGGCCGCCTGGTCGCAAGAACCCAAAGTGGAGGATCTGCAATGATCAAAGGATTCGGAAAAATCGCTGCGGCGCTCGCAATTGTCAGCCTCGCAGCGGCGACCCCGGCACTCGCCAAGGACGTCAAAATCGGCGTTGTGGTCAAGATCGGCGGCATCGCGTGGTTCAACGCGATGGAAAAGGGCATCCAGGCGCGCGGCGCCGAACTCGGTGACAACGCCTTCATGGTCGGCCCAACCAGCGCCGATCCGGCTCTGCAGGTTCGCGCCATCGAGGACCTGATCGCCCAGAAGGTCAACGTCATCGGCGTTGTGCCCAACGACGCGACCGCTCTCGAGCCGGTGCTGCAGAAGGCCCGTGACGCAGGGATCACCGTGATCACCCATGAATCGCCCGAGCAGATGAACGCCGACTGGGATTTCGAGATGGTCTCGGCCGAGGGCTATGCCGAAGCGCATGCCAAGCTGTTCGCCGAGCAGATGGGCGGCAAGGGCAAGTACGTCGTCTATGTCGGCTCGCTGACGGTGCCGCTGCACAATCTGTGGGCCGACATCGCCATCGCCTACCTCAAGAAGAACTATCCGGACATGCAGATGGTCGGCGATCGCTACGGCGTTGCCGAGAGCGTTGACGACAGCCACAAGACAGCGCTCGACGTGCTGGCCGCCAATCCGGATCTCGGCGGCTTCCTGACCTTCGGCAGCGAAGGCCCGATCGGCG
>JBDTVO010000016.1:0-21257 GCA_040007135.1 Devosia sp.
GCGTCGGCAGGGTCTCGAAGAGGTGATCGGCTTCATCGAGAAGATGGGCGGGTTACAGTCGCAGGTCGCCGCTGAGTAAGCTCCCGTATTTCCACATGCGCCGTGACCTGCGGGCTCCGATCGTCGCAGCGCCGTGGCCAGCCGGGGTGCAACGGATGCCGTTCACTGCCGCGCTCGCGCCCCGCTGCCGCGTCCTGATGGACGAGGTTTACGCCGAGACCTACCCGGACGACTGGTCGTTCGACGAGTGGTGGGCCTGGGTCATCGGCAGCGACGAATACGCCCCCGATCTCATGCTCGTTGCCGCCGTGGGCGATCGCCTTGTGGGCTTCTGCCACGGCTGGTCGCGGCCCTTCATCAAGGACCTGGTGGTCGCCAGGGACTGGCGTGGCTGCGGCCTCGGGAGCGCGTTGCTCACCACCCAACTCGAGACGTATGCAGCGGCGGGCGCTGAGTTCGTCGATCTCAAGACTGACGTCGTCAACACCACGGCCCAGTCGCTGTACCGGCGCCTTGGCTTCGTGGTGATCGAGCGGGTCGAACCTACGCCGTCTTAGTCGGCGGGATTTCCGTCGGCGGATTGGCGGGTGGCGCTTCCACTGGCGGCGGCGCCTGTTCCGGAGGACCGGCCGGCGGCACGCCTTCCGGTTCGCGGCTCGGCTCCGGGCCCTTTTCCGGCGGCACCTCGTTCGGCCTGTCCGGCGGCACCTGTGCTCGAACCAGCACCACAACCGACCGCGCCGGGAGCGTGATCACGCCACCGGCGATCGGCGCCTCGGCCGCGTCGTCCGACTTGAGGCCGATCTCCCACGCGCCGTCCGGCAGCTTGGCCGGCGCGTCGTCGGCGTGCCGGTTGAACCACACTAGCACTTCGTCCTTGAGGGTGCGCAGTTGCATGCCGAGCATCGACTGACCGGAATTGCTCCAGTCGCCTTCGTTCATTTCGTGCCCGTCCTGGTGCCACCAGATGACGTCACGGATGGCCCGCTTGCCGTGACCATCAAGGAAGTGGTCGTCGGTCAGCGCTGCGTGCTCACGCCGGAAAGTGTTCGCGGCAGCGACGAAATCGACCAGCGCGCCATCGGCGCCTTCCCAGTCGACCCAGGTGATCTCGTTGTCCTGGGCATAGGCGTTGTTGTTGCCGCGCTGCGTGCGGCCCATCTCGTCGCCCTGCTGGATCAGCGGCATGCCACGCGACACGAACAGCGTCGCCAGCAGCGCCCGCACATCGCGCCGGCGCATGGCAAGGATCGCCGGATCGTCGGTCGGTCCTTCGACGCCGCAGTTCCACGACTGGTTGTTGTTGTTGCCGTCGCGGTTGCCCTCGCCATTCGCCTCGTTGTGCTTGTCGGCATAGGAGACGAGGTCGGCGAGGGTAAAGCCGTCGTGGACGGCGAGGAAGTTGACGCCGGCGCTCGGCTTGCGACCGGCGAAATTGTAGATCTCCGCCGAGCCCGCGATCTTGCCGGCCAGCGCCCCGATCTTGCCCGGCTCGCCACGCCAGAAGCCGCGGATTTCATCGCGATAAGTATCGTTCCACTCGCGAAACTCCTTGCCGAACTGGCCGACACCGTAGCCACCCGGACCCGGGTCCCACGGCTCGGCGACGAGCACGCATTTGTTCAACACCGGATCAGCCTTGATCATCTGCAGCATTTTCGCGTTGGGGTTGAATCCCGGCTCGCGCCCAAGCACCGTCGCCAGGTCGAAGCGGAAGCCGGATACGCCGGTCTCCTCCACCCAATAGCGCAGGCTCTCGACCACCAGCCGCTGCACGGCAGGATGATCGCAGCGTAGTGTGTTGCCGGTGCCGGCATCGTTGACCAGCTGCTGCTTGCCGTCGACCTCGACGTGCCGGTAGTAGGTCTTGGCATCGAGGCCCTTCATGCTGAGCACCGGGCCGTTGTAGTCGCCCTCCCCGGTGTGGTTGTAGACCACGTCGAGGATCACCGAGATGCCGTTGCGGCGGTAGAGATCGGTGAGGAATCGCAGTTCCTGCGGGCCGCGCGGCGCCAGCCGTGGATCGATGGCGAAATAGGTGACGGGGTTGTAGCCCCAGGCATTGGTGAGCCCCAGCGATGGCAGATGGCCATCGTCGATGAAGGCCGCGATCGGCATCAGCTCGACGCAATCGACGCCGAGGAATTTCAAGTGGTCGATGACCCGCCGGGTTGAAAGACCCGCGATGGTGCCGCGCAGCGGACCCTGCACCGACGGATGGCGCATGGTGAAGCCGCGGACGTTGAGCTCGTACATCAGGCTCGGGGCTTTGCGGCGCGGCACGACATGCTTGTTGAGCTGCGGCGACAGCACGATGGCCTTGGGCATCAGCGGCGCGGTGTCCTCCGCATCCGACCGCGGCAGCCGCAGTCGCGGCGAGCGCACGAAAACCCGATCGAGACGCCGCGCATAGGGATCGACGAGAAGCTTGTTCGGATCGAAGTTGAACCCCTGATCCGGATCGTACGGCCCATCGGCGCGCAGCCCGTAGCGGCTGCCGGGTCCGATGCCGCCGATCAAACCGTGATGGATGTTATCGTCGTGTCCGTCGAGCTCGAAGCGGCCGATCTCGCGATCAGCCTCGTCGTAGAGCGACACGAACAGCGCCGATGCCGACTCGGAATAGACCGCAAAATTGATGCCCTCGGGCGTCACCGTCGCGCCGAGCTTTTCGGCGCTGCCCCCGTGTGGAACGAGCTGTGGTTTCACGACGCCGAAAACCCCCGGCTCAGGTGATGACGCTGGGGGCGTCTCGACCGGTCCGCTCGCGGATTCCGGCAATTCGCTCAGCGAGAGCGATGAGGAAAGAGAGGGCAGATTGGGTGTCGAGATCGTGCTGTCCATGCGCTGGCTCATACCGTTCGAGGTAGAGCCTCAACGTCGCGCCGACCGTTCCCGTTCCGCTGAGGCGCACGACAATGCGGCTGCCATCCGCAAAGCCAATGCGGATGCCCTGGTTGGCACTCACCGAGCCATCGACCGGGTCGTGGTAGGTGAAGTCGTCGGCATAGGAAACCTTGAGACTGTCGAAGGTTGCGTTGGCGATTTCCGGCAGTCGCGCCCTGAGATCGTCCATCAGGCTGTTGGCGCTGGCGGCGTCGACTTCCTCGTAGTCATGCCGCGTGTAGTAGTTGCGGCCATAGATGGCCCAGTGGTCGCGGACGATCTCGTCGACGCCCTGCTTGCGCGCCGCAAGGATGTTAAGCCAGAGCAGCACCGCCCACAGCCCATCCTTTTCGCGCACATGGTTGGAGCCGGTGCCGGCGCTTTCCTCGCCGCAGACGGTGACGCGGCCAGCATCGAGCAGATTGCCGAAGAACTTCCAGCCCGTCGGCGTCTCGTGCATCTCAATGCCAAGCTTCTCCGCCACCCGGTCGGCGGCGGCGCTGGTCGGCATCGAGCGCGCGACGCCGGCGAGGCCGTTGGCATAGCCCGGCGCCAGTGGCGCATTGGCGGCCAGCAGCGCCAGCGAATCCGATGGCGTGACGTAGCGTTTCTTGCCGATGATGAGGTTACGATCGCCGTCGCCGTCGGAGGCGGCGCCGAAATCCGGCGCGTCGGCGCCCATCATCAGGTCGTAGAGGTCTTTGGCGTAAACCAGGTTGGGGTCGGGGTGGCCGCCGCCAAAATCGGGCAATGGCGTGCCGTTGACCACAGTGCCCTTTGGCGCCCCCAGCATGTCCTCGAGAATCCGGTGGGCGTAAGGCCCGGTCACCGCATGCATGGCGTCAAAGCGCATGCGGAAACCGGCCGCGAACATGTTGGCGATGGCCGGAAAATCGAACAGTGTCTGCATCAGCGCCGCATAGTCGGTCACGGAATCGATGACCTCGACGCTCATGTCGCCGGATTTGTGGGTGCCGATGCTCGCAAGGTCCACATCGGCATCGTCGGTGATGAGGTAACGATCGATCGTCTTCGACCGTGCAAAGACCGCATCGGTGATCCTTTCCGGCGCCGGTCCACCATTGCCGATATTGTACTTGATGCCGAAATCGCCATCCGGGCCGCCCGGGTTGTGGCTGGCGCTGAGGATGAAGCCACCGAACGCCTTGTAGTGGCGAATGACGTGCGAGGTGCCGGGCGTCGACAGAATTCCGTTCTGGCCGACCATCACCTTGCCGAAGCCGTTCGCTGACGCGATACGGATGATGGTCTGAATGGCGGCGTCGTTGAAATAGCGGCCGTCGCCGCCGATCACCAGAATCTTGCCCTTGAACCCCTCGAGCGAGTCGATCACCGACTGCACGAAGTTCTCGACGTAGTTGGCCACCATGAACGCTTTGGTGCGCTTCCTGAGGCCCGAGGTGCCGGGCTTCTGGTCGGCAAAAGGCGTGGTGCTAATCGTCTTTGTCGACATGGCTTTCGTTCACCCCCAGCAGCTGCCTGTAGAGCGCCGCGTATTTCTCTGCGCTGGCGTCCCAGCTCACGTCGGACTTCATGCCGCGCCGCTGCATTTTGCGCCAGGTCTTTGGCTGGCCGTAGAGCCGGATGGCGCGATGGATAGCATCGCGCAGTGCCGGCGCAGTAGCGGGCGCGAAGACGATACCCGTCGCCACCCCAGCCTCGATGGCCGCCTCGTTGGCATCGATCACCGTATCGGCAAGTCCGCCCACGCGGCTCACCAGCGGCACGCAGCCGTAGTGCAGGCCGTAGAGCTGCGTCAGCCCGCACGGCTCGAAGCGCGACGGCACGAGCACCGCATCGGCGCCGCCCTGGATCAGATGGCTCAGCGGCTCGTCGTAGCCACGGACAAAACCGACCTTGCCGGGATGGCGCACCGCGGCGCCGGCAAAGCCGTTCTCGATATCTTCGTCGCCGGAGCCGAGGACGATCAGCCGCCCTCCCGATGCCACCAGGTCGTCGACGGACTCGACCAGCATGTCGAGACCCTTCTGCCGCGTCAGCCGGCTGACCACCGCGAACATCGGTTCACCCGACTGCTCCATGTCGAAACGCAGTTCCAGCGCGCGCCGGTTGCCGTCGCGCTGCTCGGTGCTGTTGTGGCCGAAATTGGTGTGGAGCGTGCGGTCGGTCTGCGGGTCCCACTCGCCCACGTCGATGCCGTTGGTGATGCCGGTGAGCACCGCGGCACGCGCCGTCAGCAGGCCCTGCAGGCCCATGCCGTAGTCGGCAGTCTTGATCTCCAGTGCATAGGTCGGGCTCACCGTCGTCAGCCAGTCGGCAACCTGCAGCCCGCCCTTCAGGTAGTTGATGAGACCATAGAACTCGATCGTGCTTTCGCGCGCGGCGCGATAGTCAAGCTTGAGGGCATTGAAGATGTCCCAGCCGAACAACCCCTGGAAGGCGATGTTGTGCACGGTCATGATGGTCTTGACCGGCGCCAGACCATTGAGCTTCACGTAAGCCGGCAGCAGCCCGGCCTGCCAGTCGTGGCAATGGACGATCTGCGGCTGGTAGCCCGGCACGATGCCCGTCGCCACCTGGTAGGCAGCAAAGCTCAACCCCGCAAACCGCCGCCAGTTGTCGGGCCAGTCCTTGCGGTCCGGCCCGAGATACGGATTGCCCGGCCGGGAGAACAGATGCGGAGCGTCGACCGCGATAAGATCGAGACCGCCCGCCCTGCCCGCGACCAGCCGCGCCGGGCCGCCGAAAAAATCGGCAAATTCCGCCACCACCTGTCCGTCACCCAGCGCCCCCATCACCGCCGGATATCCCGGCAGCAGCGTGCGCATGGTCACCTCGTGGCTGGCGAGCGCTGCGGGCAGCGCACCGGTCACATCGGCAAGGCCACCCGTCTTGATCAGCGGATAGGCCTCCGAGGCGACGGAGAGAACTTCGATCATTTACTCGCCAGGTACTTGTCGATCATTGGCTGGGTAATGAGCGTTACGCCACCTTCAGTGCGGCGGAACCAGGTGGCGTCAAATGCCGGGTCTTCGCCCACCACCAGCCCTTCCGGAATGACGACGCCGCGGTCGACCACGACCTTCCGAAGCCGCGCGTTGCGGTTGATCGTGCAGTAGGGCAGCACCACCGCATCCTGCAGTTGCGAGTACGAGTGGACGCGCGAACCGGTCGACAGCAGCGTGCGTTCGAGCGCACCACCGGAGATGATGCAGTCACCCGACACCAGTGAATTTACCGCCGAGCCGCGACGGCCCTCGTAGTCGTGCACGAATTTCGCCGGCGGCGTGATTTCCGCGAACGTCCAGATCGGCCAGTCGCGGTCGTAGAGATCGAGCTGCGGCGCCACGTCGGTGAGGTCGATGTTGGCTTTCCAGTAGGCATCGATGGTGCCCACGTCGCGCCAGTAGGCCACCTCTTCATTGGGCGAGCGGACGCAGGAGCGCGGGAAGCGGTGCGCCCAGGCGACGCCGTTCTTGACGATGTAGGGGATGATATCCTTGCCGAAGTCGCGACTGGAGCCCGCCGTCGCCGCATCGCGTCGGAGCTGCTCCATCAGGAAGCGCGTCTCGAACACATAGATGCCCATGCTGGCGAGCGCGTAGTCCGGATTGTCCGGAATGGGGGGCGGGTCCTTCGGCTTTTCGACGAAATCGACGATGCGGTCACGGCCGTCGACGTGCATCACGCCGAAGCCGGTCGCCTCCATTCGCGGCACCTCGAGGCAGCCGATGGTGACATCGGCCCCGGTGTCCACGTGCTGGCGCAGCATGATCTCGTAGTCCATCTTGTAGATATGGTCGCCGGCCAGCAGCACGATGTAGCGCGGGCCATAGTCCTCGATGATGTCCATGTTCTGGTAAACGGCATCGGCGGTGCCCTCGTACCACTGCGTCTCGGAGACCCGCTGGCTCGCCGGCAGCACGTCGAAGCTCTCGTTGCGCTCGGTGCGAAGGAAGTTCCAGCCGCGCTGCAGGTGCCGGATCAGCGAATGCGCCTGGTACTGCGTCGCTACGGAGATGCGGCGGATGCCCGAGTTGAGGGCGTTCGACAGGGCGAAATCGATGATGCGCGACTTGCCGCCGAAATACACCGCCGGCTTGGCGCGCCGGTCGGTCAGGTCATACAGTCGCGTTCCGCGCCCGCCCGCGAGTACGTAAGCCATCGCCTCGCGCGCGAGTGGCGATGGTGTCCGGTAGTCTGCCATGTGTCCCTCCCTCGCCCGAATCAATCCGGGTCGTATTTTAGAAACAGCGTTGCCAGCGGCGGCAAATAGAGCGTCGTTTTGGCAGGCATCCACGCCCCCTCGACCTTTTCGGCCACGACTTTGCCCTGGTTGCCGCTGTTCGATCCGCCGTACCAGCCTGCGTCGCTGTTGACGCGCTCGCTCCACTTGCCTTCCTTGGGCATGGGCACGCTGTAATTGTCGCGCGGCACCGGCGTCATGTTCGAAATGACCACCACGGGACTGGCCCCGTTGGAGCGGCGCGTCCAGGCAAACACCGAGTTGTTCTGGTCATTGCCGATGAGCCACTCGAAGCCCTCGGGCTCGCAGTCGCGGCCATGCAGCGCCGGCAGCTCGCGATAGGCGCCGTTGAGGTCGGTGATCAACCGGCGCACACCCTCGTGCATGCCGGCGTCGAGCAGCCACCAGTCGAGGCCCTTGGCCTCGTTCCACTCTTCGCGCTGGGCGAATTCCTGCCCCATGAACAACAGCTTCTTGCCCGGCCAGCCCCACATGAAGGCGTAGTAGGCCCGCAACGCCGCAAACTGCTGCCAGTCGTCGCCGCTCATCTTGTTGATCAATGACAGCTTGCCGTGCACCACCTCGTCGTGGCTGAGCGGCAGCACGTAGTTCTCGCTGAACGCATAGAGCGCCGCGAACGTCATGTCGTTGTGGTGGTAGCGGCGATGGATGGAGTTGCGCGCCATGTAGCGCAGCGTGTCGTTCATGAACCCCATGTTCCACTTGAAGCCGAAGCCAAGGCCACCGGCATAGGTGGGGGCCGAGACCCCGCTCCATGCCGTCGACTCTTCGGCGATCATCAGCGTGCCGGGGAAGTTTCGGTACACCTCGGCATTGACCCGCTGCAGGAAGGCCACCGCCTCGAGATTGTGGTTGCCGCCGTGCTCGTTGGGCACCCATTGCCCGGGCTGCCGCGAGTAGTCGAGATAGAGCATCGAGGCCACCGCATCGACGCGCAGGCCGTCGACATGGAACTCCTCGAACCAGTACAGCGCATTGTTGGTGAGAAACGCACTCACCTCCTTGCGGCCGAAATTGTAGATCGCCGTGTTCCAGTCCGGGTGATAGCCCTGCCGCGGATCGGCGTGTTCGTAGAGCGCCGTGCCATCGAAGCGGCTGAGCCCGTGCTCATCGACGGGGAAGTGGGCCGGAACCCAATCGAGGATGATACCCAGCCCGACCTTGTGCGCGGCATCGACGAACGCCTTGAAGCCGCGCGGATCGCCGAAGCGTGCAGTCGGCGCATAGAGCCCCGTGGGCTGGTAGCCCCAGCTCGGATCGTATGGATGCTCGGAGATCGGCAGCAGTTCGAGATGGGTGAAGCCGAGATCCTTGGCGTACGGGATGAGCTGCTCGGCCAGTTGCTCGTACGACATAAAGCTGCCGTCGGCGCGCTTGCGCCAGGAGCCGAGATGGACCTCGTAGATCGAGATCGCCGTCCGCCGCCAATCCTTCTTGCCGCGCTGCTCGACATACTTGCCGTCGCTCCACTCGAACGGCGTCGGGTCGGCCACGATCGACGCAGTCCGCGGCCGCATTTCCGACTGCCGCGCGTAGGGGTCGGCTTTCAGCGGCAGCAGCTTTCCGTCCTGGCCGACGATCTCGTATTTGTAGATCGTCCCCGGACCCGCGGCCGGCACGAACACCTCCCACACGCCGGTGTCGATCCGCAGCCGCATCGGATGGCGCCTGCCGTCCCACTCGTTGAAGGGACCAACGACCGAGACGCGCCGGGCGTTTGGGGCCCACACGGCAAAGTGCGTCCCCTCAACGCTTTCGAATTCCATCGCGTGCGCGCCGAGCTTGTCGAACAGCCGCAGATGCGTGCCTTCGGCGATGTAGTAATCGTCCATCGGCCCAAGCACAGGCCCGAAGCTGTAGGGGTCCCAGACGTCCCACTCGCCGCCTTTGTTGCTGGCGTGGTAGCGCACCGGCTGACGCTGATCGAGCTCGACCTTGCCTTCGAAGAATCCATCCACATGCCGCCGCTCGAGCGATCCCAGCTCGCGGCCGTCGCGGGCGAAGGCGGTGACGGTTTCGGCATAGGGGATGAAGGTGCGCAGCACCCAGGTGCCGCCAACCTCCTGCAGCCCGAGCACGGCAAAGGGGTTGGCGTGCTGCCCTTTAACAATCGCGTCCACTTGCTGTGGATCTGTGTTCCAGTTCGCCAAGGGACGGTGCCTCTAACTCTGCCCGACGGGCACGTTCCAGATTTCTTCTGCGTATTGCTTGATCGTCCGGTCGGACGAGAACCAGCCCATGTTCGCGGTGTTGCGGATGGCCATGGCGTTCCATTTGCGCGGCGCCTGCCACAGTGTGTCGATCTGGTCCTGGGCCGCCGCGTAAGAATCGAAGTCGCGAGCCACCATGAACCAGTCGTGGTCGTAGAGGCCGCCCACCAGGTCGCGATAGCGGTTTGGGTCGTCGGGCGAGAAGACGCCCGAGGCGATCATCTCCAGCGCCTCGCGCAGGGCCGGTGAGTTGTCGATCGCCGCACGCGGCACTTCAGTGCGGGCGCGCTTCAGGGTGACCTCATCGGCGGTAAGGCCGAAGATGACCATGTTGTCCTTGCCCACCGCATCGAGCATTTCGATGTTGGCGCCGTCGAGCGTACCAATGGTGACGGCGCCGTTGAGCGCGAACTTCATGTTGCCGGTGCCCGACGCTTCGAGGCCCGCCGTCGAAATCTGCTCCGAAAGGTCGGCGGCCGGCATCACGACCTCGGCCAGCGACACGTTGTAGTTGGGCAGGAACACCACCTTCAGCAGGCCGCGGACCGAGGGGTCGTTGTTGACCACCTTGGCCACGTCGTTGATCAGCTTGATGATCAGTTTGGCATTCCAGTAGCTGGGCGCTGCCTTGCCGGCGAACACCTTGACCCGCGGCACCCAGCTCTTTTCGGGGTGGGCGCGGATCGAGGAGTACTGCGCCACGGCCTGAACGATGTTGAGGAGCTGCCGCTTGTACTCGTGGATGCGCTTGACGTGCACATCGAACAGCGCGTCGGGCGGCACCACGATGTTGAGCCTGTCCTTGATGAGCTGCGCCAGCTCGGCCTTGTTCACTCGCTTGACCGCGGCAAACTGCTCCTGGAAGTTCGGATCGTCGGCGTGCTTGTCGAGCTGCTTCAGCAAGTCGATGTCGTCCTGGAACTCCGGGCCTATCCTGTCGGCAACGAGCTTGCAGAGGCCGGGGTTGCATTCGAGCAGCCAGCGCCGCGGCGTCACGCCGTTGGTCTTGTTGTTGATGCGGCCCGGATAGAGCCGGTTGAGCTCGGAGAACACCGTCTTTTTCATCAGCTCGGTATGAAGCGCTGAAACCCCGTTCACCGAGTGGCTGCCGACAAACGCCAGCTGCCCCATGCGCACCCGCCGGGCCCCGCTTTCATCGATCAGCGACACCGCCGCGGCCTGCTGGTCGGAAAAGTCAGCGTTGGCCCGCGCCTCGGTCAGGACCTCGGCGTTGATGGCATAGATGATCTGCATTTGGCGCGGCAGCATGCGCTCAAGCAGCGACACCGGCCAGGTCTCGAGCGCCTCGGGCAGCAGCGTGTGGTTGGTGTAGCCGAAGGTGCGCCGCACCAGCGGCCAGGCCTGCGCCCACTTGATGCCGTGGACGTCGATGAGGATGCGCATCAGCTCGGCGATCGAAATCGCCGGGTGCGTGTCATTGAGCTGGATCGCGACCTTGTCGGGCAGCGAGCCCATGTCGCCATATTGCTGGATGTGCCGGCGCACGATGTCCTGCAATGAGGCGGAGGAAAAGAAGAACTCCTGCCGCAGCCGCAGCTCCTGCCCGGCCGGCGTCGAGTCGGCCGGATACAGCACGCGGGTGATCGCCGCCGCCCGGGCGCCCTCTTCCAGCGCTCCGATGTGGTCGCCCGAGTTGAAGCGGTCGAGCATCAGCGGATCGACCGGCTGCGCGCTCCACAGCCTCAGGGTGTTCACCCGCGCCCCGCGCCAGCCGACGATCGGCGTGTCGTAGGCGACGGCCAGCACATGCTCGCCGGGGTGCCATTCGAGCCGCGTCGAGCCATCGGGTTCCTGGATGGGGACGACTTCGCCGCCGAAGCCGACCTCGTAGGTCGACTCCCGCCGCTCGAACTCCCACGGGTTGCCGTGGGCAAGCCAGTCCTCGGGCAGTTCGACCTGCCAGCCCTCGCTCATTTCCTGGCGGAACATGCCATTCGCGTAGCGGATGCCATAGCCGTAGGCCGGGATCTTCAGCGTCGCCATCGAGTCCATGAAGCAGGCCGCAAGCCGTCCGAGGCCGCCATTGCCGAGCGCCGCGTCCGGCTCGAGGTCGATCAGATCGCCGAGGTCGACATTGAGGTTCTTCAGCGCCTGCCGTACCGGCTCCATGAGACCGATATTGCTCATGGCGTCGCGCATCAGCCGGCCGATGAGAAATTCGAGGCTGAGGTAGTAGACCCGCTTTTCAGAAGTTCGCCACGTGGCGCGGCTGGACTCGAACCAGAGGTCTATGACGCGGTCGCGGATGGCGAGGATGGTGGCCTTGAGCCAGTCGTGCGGACGCGCGACGATCGGGTCCTTGCCGACCGAATAGGTCAGCTTTTCAAGGATTTCGGCCTGCAGCGCCTCGGCAGTTCGAGCCCGCTTTTCCGGGATGGGAGCATCCAATACGATAGGTTTTTGCGGCATGGCGCAATCCGATCAGCATGATGATGTCTTCCCCTCAGTGAAGGCAGCATTGCATCAATCTTGTGCAGTTGGAAGCCCCGCCCCGGAGCCGCACCGGCGGCCTAACCCGGTGAATTTTCGGGCGCTTTGTCGAGCATGATCGGCTCGGACGGGCCCTCCACCGCGCCGCTCTCGCGCGCCTGCTCCCCGGCATTGGACAGCAGCAGGTCGCGCCCGGCCTGCAGGCCCCCGACCTGCTGAGCGGCGAACCGCTGCCGGTCTCGATCGCGCACTGCATTGATGAGGTCGGTGATTTCTTCGTCGGTCGAGCCGAGCGCGCGCAGCGCCTCGCCCGACAGCCGGAGTGCCGACTCGAACATCTCGCGGATCTGGTAGTCGACTCCCGCCTTGATCAGCGCCAGCGCATGGCCGCGATCGAAGGCCCGCGCCATGACCTTGACCAGCGGATACTCGGAATGGAGCAGTTCGGCGATCTTCAGCGCTTCCTCGCGCTTGTCGATGGCGATGACCACGAGATCGACCTTCTCGATGCCGGCAGCGCGCAGAATATCGAGCCGCGTACCGTCGCCATAGTAGACCTTGAAGCCGAACTGCCCGGCGGCGCGGATCATTTCGGTGTCGGTGTCGATGGTCGAAATCTTGTGGCCCTTGGCGAGTAGCGCCTGGCTGGCGATCTGGCCAAAGCGGCCAAAGCCGATGATCAGCACGTCGCCGGTCAGCCCGTCCGGCTCCTCGACGCCCACCATCGACTGCGCCGGCGCCGGCAGCAGCCGCAGTGACAGGATGGTCAACGGCGTCAGCACCATCGAGATGATGACCGTCGCCGAAAAGATCGCCTGCTGCTCGGCGCTGATGAGCCCCGAGACGGCGGCGGTCGTGAACAGCACGAAGGCGAATTCGCCGCCCTGCGCCATCAGCAGCGCCCGCTCGAGCGCATCGGGCGCGCTCGACTTGAGGGCGCGCGCCAGGAGGAAGATCGCACCACCCTTGACCGCCATGTAGATGACGACGCTGAGGGCCACCATCAGCCAGTCGCGCGCCACGACGTCGAGGTCGAGCGACATGCCCACGGCGATGAAAAACAGCCCGAGCAGGATGCCCCGGAACGGCTCGATATCGGCCTCGAGCTGATGCCGGAAGGTCGAAGTCGAGAGCAGCACCCCGGCGATGAAGGCACCCATCGCCATGCTGAGCCCGCCGAGCTGGAATAGCAGCGCCGCCCCGAGCACCACCAGCAACGCGGCAGCGGTCATCACCTCGCGTGCCTGCGCGCTGGCGAGAATGCGGAAGAACGGATTCAGGACCCAGCGTCCAATGAGGTTGAGCGCGGCGACGCAGCCGATGGCAATAAGGATCGAAATCCACACCGGCGTTGCCGACGCCACGTCGCTCAGCGCCTTGGGCGAAATCACCGCGACGACCGCGAGCAACGGCACGATGGCGAGATCCTCGAGCAGGAGGATCGACACGATCTTCTGGCCCGCCGGCGTCGCGAGGTCGCCGCGCTCGGTGAGGAGCTGCATGACCACCGCGGTCGAGGTGAGAACGAAACCCATGCCGGCGACGAACGCCACGGAGGGGGGTAGGCCGAGCAGGACGCCCGCACCCGTCAGCAGCGTCCCGCAGAGCGCCACCTGCAGCACCCCGACCCCGAAGATCTGCTTGCGGAGGCTCCACAGCCGGCTCGGCTCCATTTCGAGGCCGACGACGAACAGGAAGAGCACCACGCCCAGCTCGGAGACCTGCAGGATCGCCTCTGGGTCGGCAATCAGTCGAAGGCCGAACGGCCCGACCGCAATGCCGGCCGCGAGGTAGCCGAGGACCGAACCGAGGCCGGCGCGCTTGAAGATGGGAACAGCGATGACACCGGCCGCCAGCAGGCCGAGCACCTGCACAAGGTCGATCGAATTCGCTGCCGCTGAGAGTGCTTCGCCCGCCATCGCCTGCCGATATGCGGCCCCGGCGGGATCAGGTCAAGCGCACGGGGCGCGGGGCAGCTATCGCGAAGCGACGGCCACACGTCGCGGCGCACGCTTGGCGGGCTTAGCCGGCTTGGCGGGCGCAGGGGTCGTGTCGGCCTCGGCCTTCGCCTCAACCGCCTCAGCCTTGACTTCGGCCGCCTCCACCTTGGCCTCCCGCGCCGCTTCGAGTGCGACTTCGGCCGCCGCCGCTTTCTCCTCGGCCTTGCGGATCGTCCGCTCGGGGATGGCCCGTGTCGTCGGGAAGGTGTGCAGGATCAGCGACTGCAGGATCAGCAGCGAGGGCACGGCGATGAACGCCCCCATCGGGCCCCACAGCCAGAGCCAGAAGGCGACCGATGCAAAGATCATGAACGGGTTGAGCGTCAGCACCCGGCCGACGAAGTGCGGAAAGACGAACTGGTCGGCGAGGAAATTGACGATGCCGTAGGCCAGCACCGGCAGCAGCGCGGCGATGAAGGTCGGCTCGGTGCCGAGCCCGACGGCCAGCAGCAGCACGTACATGACGGCCTGGCCAATATAGGGGATGAAGTTCATCACCATCGCAAGCGCTCCCCACAGCAGGGGCGAGGGCATGCCGAGAGCCCAGGTGGCGAGGGCCGTGAGAATGCCGACGCCCAGGTTGATCACCGTTGCCCAGAACAGGAAGCGCGAGATCTTGTGCTCGACGTCGCGGAACACATGCGCCGCACGCCAGCGCGTCCGCCGTGAGAAACAGAGCGACAGCACCGCCACGCGGATCGAGTGACGAGTGGCGAGGAAGAAGTAGAGTCCGCCCAGGAACAGCAGCAGGTCGGCGAGAACGTTCGGCGCCATCAGGGCGATGTCCTGCACGGGGCCGCCACCGGCGACATCGACCGTCATGGTGGCATCATTGCCGAATGTGCTCTTCAGCTGGTCCTGCACCGCCATCAACGTTTCGAGCGGCGCCTTGAGACCGGCCAGTTGCCCCTGGAGCTTTGCCCAGATGGCGGGGCCACGCGATATCCATTCGGACAACGGGGCCGCAAACATTGCGGTCGCGACGCCGAGCACGCCGACAAAGACCACAACCACGACGACCGCCGAAAGCGCCGGTGGGACCCGCCCGCGCCGCTCGAGGAAATCGGCCAACGGCCCGAACATAAGCCCGACGATCACGGCGAGCGAGATCGGCGCGAGGATGACCTTGCCGAGGCCCAGCGCCACAACGAGGGCGAGGCTGCCCACGACCACCAGCGCCATGCGTGCCGAAACGCTCAGCAGCCTGTCGAACTGGGAATCGCTCATACCCCTGGGGATCGCGCCGCGGCGCGTGGATGACGCTTTACTTGCCACTTGTTCCTCTTGCAGCGATCACAATCGCTGGAGGAGCTTTTCGTTCCGTCGATGACGCCGCCCCATCCGATGCTTATGATCCCTCCGGAATCGAGGACAGAGCCGGAAATGCGCCGCAAGATCATCATCGACACCGACCCCGGCCAGGATGACGCCGTCGCCATCCTCCTGGCCCTCGGCTCGCCCGCCGAGCTGGACGTTCTCGGCATCGTCGCCGTGGCGGGTAATGTCGGGCTGCGGCAGAACGCCCTCAACGCCCTCAAGGTGGTGGAGCTTTCCGGCCGGACCGACACCCCGGTCTATGCCGGGTGCGAAGGCCCGCTGCGGCGGAAGCTGGTGACGGCGGAAAAGGTGCACGGCAAGACCGGTCTCGACGGCCCCGACCTCCCCGAGCCGAAAATCCGGCTGCGCGAGCAGCACGGCGTCGACTTCATCATCGACACCATCCGGCGCGAGGCGGAAAAGTCGGTGACGCTCTGCTGCCTCGGGCCGCTCACCAATATCGCCATGGCCTTCGTCAAGGCTCCCGACATCAAGGCCCGCGTCGACGCCATCGTGCTGATGGGTGGCGCCCTGTTCGAGGGCGGCAATACGACGCCGGCCGCCGAATTCAACATCTATGTCGACCCCGAGGCCGCCGACGCGGTGTTCCACTCCGGCGTGCCGATCACGCAGATCCCGCTCGATGTGACCCACTTCATGCTGTCGACCAAGGCGCGGGTCGAACGCTTCCGCGCCCTCGGCAATCGCACCGGCATCGCCACTGCGCAGATGCTCGACTTCTTCGAGCGCTTCGACGAAGCCAAGTACGGCTGGGAAGGTGGACCGCTGCACGACCCGTGCGTCATCGCCTACCTGCTGAAGCCGGACCTGTTCAAGGGTAAGCACGTCAACGTCACCATCGAGACAGGGAGCGAGCTTACCCGCGGCATGACGGTCGTCGACTGGTGGGGCGTCACCGGCCGCGCCCGCAACGTCAACTATCTGCGTTCGGGCGATGCGGACGGCTTTTACGACCTGCTCGTCGAGCGGCTGGCGACGCTCGCCTAGCCGCCGCCCGCTTCGGCCTCGACCCAGTCCATGCCGCCCATAGCCTCGATCATCGGCCCGAGCCACGGCTCGTAGCGTTTCCAGCGCGCGACCGACCGGGCATTGATGGGCTGGCGTACCTGGAACTGGCTCGCGGTGCGCACGCTGCGCTGTCCCGCTTCCGGCGCAAGGCAGGCATCGGTCCACTCGAGCCCGGCGAAGGCAACAAGCCGCCGCGCCTCGCCGTCCGGGTCGGCGACCAGCGCCTCATAGTGGAGATCGAGGATCGGCAGGTCGAGCGCCGTCTTCCAGATCGCCATGCTGTCGGCGACCTGGCGCGTCCTTGCCCCCAGCCAGTCGAGCCGATTGGAGAACCCCTGCCCGCCCTCGAAGCGCTGGAAGAAATTGGAAATCCCGGTGTCGAGCGGATGCCGTCGCACATGCACGACCCGCGCCCCCGGAAACAGCCGTTTCACCAGCCCGAGGCGCACGGCGTTTTCCGGCAGCTTGTCGGTGACGACGCGGAACGAGCCTCTCGCCGCCCAGTTTTTGGCCATCGTCTCCGCCCGCGCCGCCAGCCAGTCGCGATCGAGTGAGAGCAGCAGTTCGTGCCGGCCGATGTTGCGGTCGATTTTTGCGCGGCGCTGATAGGCGTCGAACTCCGCCGACGGCAACTGCATCGACTCGCCGAGCGCCAACACTTGCGGGTGACGTGCAAGGATTGCTTCCACCAGTGTTGTTCCCGATCGCGGCATGCCGACGATAAAGAGCGGCGCGCGGCTCGGGTGGCCGCTGTCGCGGGCGCGCCGGAACGCGTCGAGCCGGGCCAGCTCACGCAGCTCGTCGAGCGCCCGCACCTCGCCCGGCGCGTCCCACGGCCGCGCCCCAAGCCGGTTGGCTTCCATCGCATACATCATGGCCCGCTCGGGCTCCCCCAACTCCTCGAACACCTTGGCGAGCCCGAAGCCGAGGTGCTCGCGGCGGTTCTGGTCCAGGCCGTTCGCGTCCCACAGCGCCACCATGGCGGCGACAAGCTCAGTGTCGGCCCCGGCGCGGCTGTTCTGCGTCAGGCCGTAAAACGCCACGGTGTCATCGGGCTTGAGCCGCAACGCCTCCCGGAACTCCGCTGCCGCGTCGTCGATATCGCCGCGCGAGGCCAGCAGCGTTGCGAGGTTATGGCGGATCGCCGCCACCGCCGGATAGGCGGCGACAACCCGACGCACATCAGCAATCGAGGCATCGATGTCGTCGCCAGCGCTCCATCTGGCCATCGCCCGGCACACCAGCGCCGAGGCGTTGCCCGGATACCGGTCCAGCACGATCTGCGCCCGTTTTGCGGCCTCGCGGTAGCGGCCCTGCGTCAGCAGCGTCCATGCCTGGTCGAGTTCGGGGATCGTCTCGGTCATCGGCTGCGGCCTGTTCGTCCTGCATTGAGCGCCGGCCCGCCGTCGCATAGTGTCGCGCCGCTTTCAATGGAGACCCGCATGCGCATCGGCGTGCTTTTAGCTGCTCTGTCCGCTTTCGCCTCGCCGGCAATTGCCGCCGACTCCGTCGCCGACCAGGCGCAACACGCCTACGACGTGTTTGCCGCCAGCCTGTCACAGCGCGATTTCCTGTCGACCGAATACGGCAAGGCTGTGTTCAGCGGCATTGATGGCCGCTGGGCGCGACTGGCGGGACCCGACGCGAAAACCGGCATCGAAAGCTATGGCGCCGACACCGACAAGGTCTGCAAGTCCACGGGTGCGCAGGTGCTGCACTCACCCAACCCGCTGGTCCTCGACATGACGACGACCACGACCAAGGGGGCTTTTACCCAAAGCTACGTGCTGATCGCCGGCTCGACCTTCGGCGAAAAGACCGATCTCGCGACCTATCTCGTGGCGCTCGGCCTTGGCCCCGGCAACACCGCGCCCGGCGTCGAGCAGCAGCGCGCCTTTGCGCTCTCGGTCATCAACGGCGTCGTCGAAATCTACCGCCCCTCGCCCGACATCCTCGTTCTCGCCCGCGACCGCGGTTATCCACTCCTGTTCGCCCGCTGCCCGACGGCCTGAGGCCATGGACGCGCTGACCCTCGTCGCCTTCGCGGTCGCCTATTTCGTCGCCGTGCTGATCCCGGGACCCGGCGTCGCCGCGATTGTCGCTCGCGCCTTGGGCGGAGGCTTCTGGACCGCCGTGCCGATGATCCTCGGCATCCTCGTCGGCGATCTCCTCTACCTCGCCTTTGCTCTTTTCGGCCTCGCGGCAATCGCCGCCTATTTTGGCGCCGTGTTCACGGTCGTCCGCTGGGCGGGTGCGCTTTACCTGCTCTACATCGCCTGGCAGTTCTGGACGGCGAAGCCCGGCGCCGAGCAACTCGGTCCGCGCCAGCGCGAACATTGGACGCGCACCTTTCTGGCCGGCTTCGCCCTCACCATGGGCAACCCCAAGACCATCGTCTTCTATCTGGCACTGCTGCCCACAGTGGTTCCGCTCGACCGGCCGATCACTGTGGTCGGTGTCGCCGAGCTGACAGTCATCGTCGTCGTCATCTTGCTGGCGATCGGCGGATTCTACGCGGCCCTCGCGGCATGGGCGCGCGACCTGTTCACCAGCCCCGGGGCCATCCGCCGGATGAACCGCACCGCCGGCGTTATCATGGCGGGCGCTGCAGCGTTCGTCGTCGCCCGCGGCTAGCGCACCACGGCTGCGGCGGCGGCAAGGCCCCAGGCGAGCAGCTCATTTGCACGGGCCGCCGTCGACGCCTCGGTATAGCAGCGCAGCTCCGGCGCATTGCCCGAAGGGCGGTAGTGGATGACATCGCCCGACGCGAGGACGAAGCGGGGACCATCGATGTCGCTGTGCGAGGCGATCGTCCCCTGCGGCGCGAGAAATTCGTCGGCGTAGCTCGTCAACATCTCGATTAACCGGGCGCTGGCCTCGGCCGGCACATCCTCGAGTCGATCACTGCGCGCCTCGCGCGCCGGCAGCGTGGCCACGAGCTCGCCAACAGTCATCGCGGCCGCTCGTGCCGCACCCAGTACGGCGAGGATCGGCAGCATCGCGTCGCGCGTTGGCAGCGCCTCGACGATCGAGCCGTTGAGGTCGACATCGTTACCCAGCAGCACGCCGCCATTGGCTTCGAACCCGACGACCGTCCCCTCCCCTGCAGTCGACGCCTGCATCATGGCGGCGATGACATACGGCGACCCGACGCGTGTGCGCACCACGCGGTTGAAGCCGCTCATGCTGTCGATGGCGGAATTCGAGGTCACCGGTGTCACCACCGTGCCCGCATGGAGGAACTGTGCTGCGAGGATGCCAATCATGTCGCCGCGCACGAAGGCACCGTGCTCGTCGACCAGCAGCGGCCGGTCGCCATCGCCGTCGGCGGAGACCAGCGCATCGAGCCGATGAGCCCGAACCCACCCCGCGAGCTCGGCCTGCGCCACCGCGCTGACGGCCTCGGTGTCGACTGCGATGAACACATCCGAACGACCGAGGGGCACGACCTCAGCCCCATACGCCGCAAGCACCTCGCCCAGCAGGTCGCGCAGCACCGAAGAGTGCTGCCACACCCCGACCCGCCACCCAGTCAGAGCCCTCTTTGGAAGAAACCTCAGGCACCGATCCCGATAGCGCTGCAGGGCGCGGGGATCGACCGCCGCCGCCACCGGCTCCGATGGAGCATCGCCGAGATGCCTCAGAATGCCGGCCTCGTCGGCCTTGTCGATTTCGCCGGTGTAGCGGTAGAACTTCAGTCCATTGCGATCGCCAGGGATATGGCTCCCCGTGACCATGATCGCCGGACACGCCTCGCGCATGGCCTCGAGCGCCAGTGCCGGCGTCGGCAGCAAGCCGCAGTCGACCGCCTTGAACCCGAGCGCCGTCACCGCCGCCATCACATCGGTGGCAATCTGCGGGCTGCTGTCGCGCAGGTCGCGGCCGACGAGGACCTGCAGCGGTACGTCTGTGGCAGCGTAGCGAACAAACGCCGCCGCATAGCGCCGCGCCTCTATGCCCGCCAGCTCGGCGGCAAGCCCGCGGAGGCCACTTGTTCCAAATTTGAGGCTGCTGCTCATCGGCCGCTTCTGCCACAGCCGGCCGCGATCAACAATTGACCCGTCGCGGCCGTGCCCTCTAAGTCGCGCCATGCAGCTCATGCGCTTTCTCGACCGCGACGCCGCCGACGTCGCTCCGGCCGTGCTGGGCGCGACGCTGCTGGTCAACGGCATTGGCGGCCGCATCGTCGAGACCGAGGCCTACCACCCCGACGATCCGGCTTCGCACAGCTTCCGCGGCCCGACGCCGCGCAATGGCGCGATGTTTGCCGGCCCCGGCCGCGTCTATGTCTATCGCTCCTACGGGATCCACTGGTGCCTCAATATCGTCTGCCGTGGCGCCAGTGCAGTCCTCATCCGAGCCCTCGAGCCGACTGTCGGCATCGACATCATGCTCGAGCGCCGGGGCGTCGCCGATATCCGCTCGCTCTGCTCCGGCCCGGGCAAGCTCTGCGCCGCGCTGGGCGTCACCGGCGATCTGGATGGCGCGATGATCGACGCGCCACCGCTGTCCCTGGCCCTGTCGCGGCGCCCGCTCCCGGCCCGGATCGGCCCGCGCATCGGCATCACCAAGGCCGCCGAGGTGCCGTGGCGGTTCGGCGCGGCTGGCTCGAAGTTCCTCTCGCGGCCATTTCCTCGGGAGTGACGGCCCGCTTTGGCTTCGCTAAGATCGGGAAACACCCGCGAAAAGGAACACGCCGTTGCAGGTCGACCAGCTCATTGCCGAACTCCTCACCCGGGGCGACATGAACGATGACACCATCGTCGAGCTCAACCGCATCCTCAACGACTGGCGGTCGGGAACCGTGGACAGCGACGATGTCGCCTATATCGAGGCGCTGCACGCCCGGATTACCCAGGCAGTGCCCGATCCGGAGGATTTCTACGACGACCGCGAGCCCGAGCGGATCGAAGGCCTCACTGTCGCCGAGTGGCGCGACCGCGCACTGCGCGCCGAGGCGGCCCTGGCGCGAATAGAGGACACTGCCGCGGCCCGGACCTGATTCCGGTTGCCGCCGTTACCTGCCCTGCTATGAGCAGCGACGGGGCCTGTAGCTCAATTGGTTAGAGCCGACCGCTCATAACGGTCTGGTTGCAGGTTCGAGTCCTGCCGGGC
>JBDTVO010000017.1:0-21119 GCA_040007135.1 Devosia sp.
GTTGCGCCCCATAAACATACCCTCGGGCGCACCAGCGTCCCGCGGCTCCGTCTCCTTACGCCCCGCAGCAACAAGAGGGCGCCGGAGCTTGCTCTTTGACATCGCCGGAAGGGCCGGCGGACGCTTCCGCTCGCCTGTTGAAAGGTGAACCGCGTTCGCATGCTCCGCGTTACACTCGACACATGGCCGAGCCGTTCCTGTCCCGCGACCTCCGGATCATTCCCAACGGCATCTTCATCGATCCGCCGCAGCCCCGGGCGCGCGCCATCATCACCCATGGCCACGCCGACCACGCGCGCTCCGGCCACGGCGCGGTGCTCGCCACGCCCGACACCATCGCCATCATGAAGACCCGCTACGGCGACGATGCCGCGGGTCGCTGGGACGAGCTGCCGTTCGGCGAGACGCGGGTGATCGACGGCGTCAGCATCTCGCTTCACCCCGCCGGTCACATCCTCGGGTCGGCGCAGGTGCTGCTCGAGTATCAGGGGCAGCGCATCGTCGTCACCGGCGACTACAAGCGCCTCGAGGATCGCACGGCGCAGCACTTCGAACTGATCCGCTGCGACCTGCTCGTCACCGAGGCAACCTTCGGGTTGCCGGTGTTCCAGCATCCCGCCCCGGCCGACGAGATCGCCCGGCTGTTGCGGTCGGTTGCCGCGTTGCCGGATCGCGCTCATGTCATCGGCTGCTACGCGCTGGGCAAGGCGCAACGTGTCATCTCGCTGCTGCGCCAGTCCGGCTACGATGCGCCGATCTACCTGCACGGCGCCATGCTGCGGCTGTGCGACCTCTACGTCGAGCGTGGCATTCCGCTCGGCGATCTGCGGCCCTCGCTCGATGTGCCGAAGGCCGAGCTCGCCGGCCAGATCGTCGTTGCGCCGCCCGGCGCCATCAAGGATCGCTGGTCGCGCCGGCTGCCCGACCCGGTGCTCGCCGTTGCCTCGGGCTGGATGTCAGTCAAGCAG
The DNA here is from genome assembly GCA_040007135.1 of Devosia sp. Classification (GTDB taxonomy): domain Bacteria; phylum Pseudomonadota; class Alphaproteobacteria; order Rhizobiales; family Devosiaceae; genus Devosia_A. Next base: position 969 of record JBDTVO010000017.1, read on the forward strand.
CGTGCCCGGCAGGCCGGCGTCGAGCTGCCCCTGGTCATTTCCGACCACGCCGACTGGAACGAGCTGCGCCAGACCATCAGCGACACCGGCGCCTCGACCATCTGGGTCACCCACGGTCGCGAGGACGCGCTGGTCTATTGGAGCCAGCAACAGGGACTCGCGGCGGAACCGCTCCGCATCGAGGCCTATGAGGACAGCGCGGAGGAGGGCGAATGAAAAAATTCGCGCAGCTCCTCGAACTGCTGGCCCTCACGCCTTCGCGCAACCGCAAGCTGGAGGCGATGGCGCAGTATTTCGCCGAGACGCCGGATCCCGATCGCGGCTATGCGCTGGCCATCCTCACCGGCGCGTTGAGCTTCAAGAACGTCAAGCCGGCGGTGCTGCGCGATGTGGTGACGCGTGAGGTCGATCCGGTGCTGTTCGGCATGAGCTACGATTATGTCGGCGACCTCGGCGAAACCGTCGCGCTGATCTGGCCGCATCACGGGGCGCAGGAGGACCTGCCGTCGCTCACCGAGCTGATCGAGCTCTTCAACACCACCAGCAAGTCGGAGCTGCCGGGCCTGATCGCTTCGCTGCTTACCCGTGCCGCCATCAACGAGCGCTGGGCGCTGGTGAAACTGGCAACTGGTGCGCTGCGCATCGGCGTCAATGCCCGCCTCGCCAAGACCGCACTGGCGACCATGGGCGGCAAGGATCTGCAAGAGCTGGAGGAGATCTGGCACGGGCTCGAGATGCCCTATGCCGGCCTTTTCGCCTGGCTCGACGGCAAGGGTGAGCGGCCCGATATTGACCACGCCTCGCGCTTCCATCCGCTGATGCTGTCGAACCCGATCGATGAAGCCAAGGATCTTGCGGTCCTCGCCCCAGCCGATTTCGCCGCCGAATGGAAATGGGACGGCATCCGCGTGCAGCTCATTCTCGGCAAGGGAAGGGCATCGTTATTCTCGCGTACCGGCGACGACATCGCGCCGAGCTTCCCCGACCTCGTCGACAATGTGTTCGGCGAGGGCGTGCTCGACGGCGAACTGCTGGTCGGCCGCGATTTCGAGCCGGCGCCGTTCAACGATCTGCAGCAGCGGCTCAACCGCAAGGTCGCAACGCCCAGGCTGATGGAGGAGTTTCCCGCCTTCGTCCGCGTCTATGACATCCTGTTCGATAGCGACCACGATCTCCGCACGCTCCCCTGGACGGAGCGCCGGCGGCACCTCGAAGCGTGGATGGCCGCCGCGCCGCAGACGCGTCTCGACCTGTCGCAGGTGCTGGCCTTCGCCTCGTGGGACGAGTTGGCCGAGATGCGTCGACGCGGCGCAGAAGAACACGGGCACGAAGGGGTCATGCTGAAGCTCAAGACCTCGACCTATGTGCCGGGTCGGCCGAAGGGCCTCTGGTTCAAGTGGAAGCGCGACCCCAACGTGGTGGATGCCATCCTGATGTACGCGCAGCGCGGACACGGCAAACGCAGTTCCTTCTATTCGGACTACACGTTCGGAGTGTGGGCGGGCAACGAGATCGTCCCCATCGGCAAAGCCTATTTCGGCTTCACCGACGAGGAGTTGAAGCAGCTCGACCACTGGGTCCGCAACAACACGGTTGCCGCTTTCGGCCCGGTGCGGGAGGTGAAAAAGGAGCTGGTGTTCGAGGTCGCGTTCGACTCAGCGCAGCAATCGAGCCGGCACAAGTCCGGCGTCGCCCTGCGCTTCCCCCGCATCAATCGCATCCGCTGGGACAAGCCGGCCGCCGAGGCCGCGACCCTCGAGGACATGCGCATCTTCGTCGAGGCCACCTGATATCGTCGCAGTCGATCCAGAGAAAGCTCGACGAGCTTACGGCGCAGATGACCGCCGCCGCCGCCGATCAGGATTTCGAGCGCGCGGCGCGCCTTCGCGATGAGATCGACGCGCTCCGCGGTCCCACGGTTCGCAAGCCGCCGCCCGGGCAGATGGGTCTTGGCACCAACATTCCGGTCGCCGCACCACCCAAGGGCTGGAAACGGCCGAAGAAGCCCGACCCGATGACGAAACACTGGAAGAAGTCGTGATCGGCTCAGCTGGCGTTGGCGAGGCGCTCGGTCGCCAGCTTCTTGATTTCGCGCAGCTCGCCAATGGTCGTCTGCAGGTCGCCGAGCTGGGCCTCGAGCAGCGCCACGCGCTTGTCGACAAGGTCCACGAGCAGGCTGATCTGCGCCCGATGGGTGCGATCGGCATCGTACAGGCTCAGATACTCGGAGATGTCGCGCAGCGAAAAGCCGAGCCGCTTGCCGCGAAGGATCAGCATCAGCCGAGCGCGGTCGCGGCGTCGGAACACGCGGGTGGAGCCGACTCGATCGGGCGTCAGCAGGCCCTTGCTTTCGTAGAAGCGGATAGCGCGCGTCGAAATGCCGAACTCGCGCGCCAGGTCGGCGATGGCGAACAGGTCGCGGTTTTCGCTTTCAGGCCGGTTCACTCGTCTTGCCTTTCATCGCCGCATATTCGGCGCGCAGTTCCTTCTTCGACAGCTTGCCGATGAGCGTCTTGGGAAGCTGCTCCTTGAAGATGATCTCACGCGGCATTTGCAGCTTGTTGAGCGTCTTGTCGAGGAAAGACAACATTTCGCCTGCGGTCGCCTCGGCCGCGGCCTTCAGCTTGACGAAGGCCACCGGCACTTCGCCGCGTCGGTCGTCGGGAACGCCGATGACCGTGACCTCCTCCACCGCCGGGTGCGCCATGATCGCCTCCTCGACGACGCGCGGATACACGTTGAAGCCGCTGTTGATGATGAGGTCTTTGATGCGGTCGACGATGAACAGGTACCCGTCCTCGTCCATGTGAGCGACGTCGCCGCTATGCAGCCAGCCATCGTCGAACGACGCCGCCGTCGCTTCCGGATCGTTGTAGTAGCCCAGCATCACCTGCGGGCCCTTGACCTGCAGTTCGCCACGCTCGCCGATCGCAGCGATCTTGCCGGTTTCCACATCGACCAGCCGCACATCGGTCATCGGCACCGGCTGGCCGATGGACATCGGCTTGCTTGGCACCCGCAGCGCGGCACAGCACACGACGGGTGACGCTTCCGTCAGACCATAGCCCTCGGCCAGGATGGCCTTGCTGATCTTTGCAAACTTCGGCCGCACCTCACTGGGCAGCGGTGCGCCGCCGGAAACGACGACATCGAGGCAATTGAGGGCCGTCGCCTGCTCGGCATTGAGCTTGGTCATCGCGGCGATGAGGGTCGGCACCGCAGGCAGTACGTTGGGCCGGGTGCGTCGCAGCAAGTCGAGAAACCCCTTGAGTTCGAAGCGGGGCATCATCACCACCTGCGTGCCATTGCAGAGCGGCACGTTCAGGCACACGGTCATCGCGAAGATATGGAAGAACGGCAGGATGGCGACGACTTTGGTGGGCGGGTAGAATAGTCCGCATCCCCAAGCGTCGATCTGGCTCATGTTGGCGGCGATATTGCCGTGGGTGAGCATGGCCCCGCGCGGCAACCCGGTGGTACCGCCGGTGTATTGCTGCACCGCGACGTCGTTCAGCGGATCAATCGCCACCGGGGATGGAGCGAGCCGGCGACGAAGCAAAAGCTCAGCACGGTCGGTTGCGGACGCCGCGGACGAGCGGGAGAGGGTCGTCAAGTCGCGGCGCTTGACGATCGAATAGAGCAGCCCCTTAAGCGTTGGCAGCGCCGTGGGGAAATGAAAGCAGATGATGCGCTTGACGTGGCCGTCTTTCACCAGGGCCTCCGCCTTGTGAAAGATCTGCGTGAGGTCGGTGGTGATGAGGAGTTCGGCGCCAGCGGCGGAGACGATGTGGCTGAGCTCGGGCACCGTGTAGAGCGGGTTGCAGTTGACGACGATGCCCCCGGCCAGGAGCACTCCATAGTAGGCGATCGGATAGAACGGGGTGTTGGGCAGCAGCATCGCTACCCGTGTTCCCCGGGTGACGCCGTACTGCGTCTGGAGGGCGCCGGCGAATGCGCGGATATCGGTGGCGAGCTTGCCGAAGGTGGTCTTGCCGCCGAGGAAATCGAGCGCCACATCGTCAGGATGCTTGGCACAAGCCGCAAGCACCTGCTCGTGGACCGGCGTCAGATTGAGCTCGGTCTGCCAATTGATCCCAGGGGGATAGTGATCGACCCAGGGCCGGGGGTGCTCCGCAGGCGCGTCGCCTCGATCCGTCATGTCTCCTCCGGAGCTGTTCGCTCTCTACACGCGACTAGACCATTTGTTGACGTAAGCGTCAAACCAGGAAGGGCTGGGAGCCTTGTTCAGCGGGCCCATAGGTTGACGTATACGTCAATTGCCGCTAACGCTTGGAAAAGCCAGTCGGCGTGGCTGACCTCAGGGCAGGGTGGAGGATCTGAGATGCAGGCACTCGCCATTGTTGTCATCGGCGTCGCCGGATTTCTGGCGCTGGCGATGCATCGTGCGCCCCTCTGGCAATGGGCCGCCGGCCTCGCCGCTCTGGCCCTCCTGACGCGACTGGGGTGGGACAGCGGCATGGTTGTCCACGCCGACGCGATCGGCTGGGTCGCCGCCTTCATCCCCGCCGCAGTCGTCGGCCTCCTGGCCGTTACCCCAATCCGCCGTGCAGTCGTCACGGCGCCTGCCTACCGCCTCGTGAAGTCGATCCTGCCACGGGTGTCGCGCACCGAGCAGGAGGCGCTCGATGCAGGCACGGTCGGCTGGGACGCCGAACTGTTCTCGGGCCGCCCGCGCTGGGAAAAGTTGCTGCGCATCCGCAAGCCGACGCTGAGTGCCGATGAGCGCGCATTCCTCGATGGGCCGGTCAACACCGTCTGCTCGATGATCGACGACTGGGACACCCGTCACAACCGTGCCGACCTCACGCCGGAAGTCTGGGACTACCTCAAGTCCGAAGGCTTCCTCGGCATGCTCATCGGCAAGGAGTGGGGTGGGCTCGGCTTCTCGGCCCAGGCGCAGAGCCAGGTGGTGAGCAAGATTGCGTCACGCTCGGTCGCGGCCGGCATCACGGTGATGGTGCCCAACTCGCTCGGGCCAGGCGAGCTGCTCGAAAAATACGGCACCGAAGAGCAAAAGCAGCGCTACCTGCCGCGTCTTGCGAAAGGCCTCGAGGTGCCATGCTTTGCGCTCACCGGCCCCTACGCGGGCTCCGACGCCGCGAGCATGCGCGATGTCGGCGTGGTGTGCCACCAGATGGTCGAGGGCAAAAAAACCCTCGGCGTCCGCCTCAGCTGGGACAAGCGCTACATCACGCTCGCGCCGATCGCGACGCTGGTTGGCCTTGCCTTCCATCTGCACGACCCTGACCACCTGCTCGGTGACGTCGAGCACATAGGCATCACCCTCGCACTGATCCCCGCCGACTTCCCCGGCGTCGAGATCGGCCGCCGGCACTTCCCCGCGCGCTCGGCCTTCATGAACGGGCCGATCAAAGGCACCGACGTGTTCGTGCCAATGGAGTTCATGATCGGCGGGGCGGACTATGCCGGGCAGGGCTGGCGCATGCTGATGGAATGTCTGTCCACCGGCCGCGCCATCTCGCTGCCGGCCATCGGCACCGTGTCGATCAAGCACGCATTGCGGGTCACGTCGGCCTACGCCCGTATCCGCCGCCAGTTCGGTATTCCCGTCGGCATCATGGAGGGTGTTGCCGAACCGCTTAGCCGCCTGATCCGCTCCGCCTATACGTTTGAGGCGGCCCGCGGCCTCACCGCCTCGATGGTCGACGAAGGACAGAAGCCGGCGGTGATCTCGGCGTTGCTGAAGTATCGCACGACCGAGGCCATGCGCGACCGCGTCAACGATGCGCTCGATATCCATGGTGGACGTGCGGTGCAGGACGGACCATCGAACTACCTGTTCTCCGGCTATATGACGACACCCGTCGCCATTACCGTCGAGGGCGCTAACATTCTCACCCGGTCACTGATCACCTTCGCGCAGGGTGCCTTGCGGGCGCATCCATACCTGTATTCTGAAATCGAGGCGGTGCAGGACGCCGATCGGCAGCGCGGTCTTGCGGCATTCGACACCGCTTTCAGCGGCCACCTCAGCTTCATGCTGCGCAATATCGCGGGAAGCTTCCTGCATGCGATCACGGCAGGGCGTTTCGCCTCGACGCCATTCAGCGACGGCATGGCCCGGTGGTACCGGCAGCTTGCGCGATATGCGCAGAGCTACGCACTGGTCGCGGACTGGATGGTGGCGTTCCTCGGCGGCAATCTCAAGCGCAAGCAGCGGCTGGCCGGTCGCATGGCCGACATTCTCTCCGACCTCTATCTTCTATCGGCCGTTCTCAAGCGCTACGAGGACGAGGGCCGCCTCGCCGAAGACGCACCGCTCGTCGACGCCATCGCCCGCGACCATTTGTTTGCCGTCGAGCAGAACCTGGCTGGGGTGCTTGCCAACTTCCCGAACCGTCCACTCGCTTGGGTGATGCGGGCGTTGGTGTTTCCGCTTGGACGGCGCAAAAAGCCAGCCTCCGATCGCGCGACCTTTCGGCTGGCTCGTGCAGTGCTTCGTCCGGGGGCGCTGCGCGACAGACTGACGATCGGCACTTATGTCAGCATGGACCCAAAGGACGTTACCGGCATACTCGAGGACGCGCTGGTCAAGGTCACCGCGGCCGAGGACATCGAGAGTAAGTTCGTTCGTGCGATCAAGAAAGGCGTCGTCGAGCGCCGGCTCGATCGCGATGCGATTTCCGATGCGGTCGAGGCGAAGGTTTTGACCGAAGCCGAAGCCGCCGTCTTGCGACTTGCCGATCAGGCGACCGATCGGGTCATCAGGGTTGACGACTTCGATCCGGATGAGCTTGCGGCCAAACAGTTGTCGCAGCGCGAAAGCCGCGCTGCCGAATAGAGGATCAGCCCGTGCCGTTGCCACAACTGCCGCCGATGACCAACTGGCGCTTCGAGGTGGATCTCGAGCAGATCGCCTGGCTCACCATCGACACGCCGAACGCGCCTGTAAACACGCTGAGCCGTCTGGCAATCGGCGAACTCGAGACCGTGCTGCAACGCCTCGACGACATGATTGCGGCCGGCGACGTCATCGGAGTCGTCCTCCAGTCGGGCAAGGAGTCCGGGTTCATTGCCGGCGCCGACGTCAGCGAGTTCGATCAGATGTCGGACCCGAGCATCCTGCCCGAGGCGCTGAAGCGCGCGCATGCGGCGATGAACCGGCTCGAAGCGCTGCGGGCCCCGAGCGTGGCGACGATTGCCGGATTCTGCCTCGGTGGCGGCCTCGAGCTGGCGCTCGCCTGCGGCTACCGCATCGCGGTCAACGACGACAAGACCCGCCTTGGCTTCCCCGAGGTCAACCTCGGTATCTTCCCGGGCTTCGGAGGCACCGGCCGCTCGATCCGGCAGGCCGGCCCAGTGCAGGCGATGCAGGCCATGCTTACAGGCCGAATGATCAAAGCGACTGCCGCCCGACGCATGGGCCTCGTCGACAAGCTCGTGCGGCATCGCGACAACCTGCATTGGGAGGCGCGCAAGGCCATCCTTCAGAAGCGCCGCTCGACCCCGGCGCCGCTGGCCGAGCGCGCCCTCGCGTGGTGGCCACTCCGCTCGCGGGTCGTCGAGACCATGCGCAAGCAGACCAGCCGCAAGGCCCCACGCGCGCACTATCCGGCGCCGCACGCCCTGATCGACCTGTTCGAAAAGCACGGGGACGATTGGCGCGCCATGTCCGATGGAGAGGCAGCGCTGTTCGTGCCGCTGCTTGCCTCCGACACGGCGCGCAATCTTCGGCGGGTGTTCTTCCTGTCGGAATCGCTCAAGAAGCAAGGCCTGCGCGGTAACGACAAGCCGGTGTTCAGGCGCGTGCACGTCATTGGTGCGGGTGTCATGGGCGGTGATATCGCCGCGTGGTGCGCGCTCCGCGGTCTCGGCGTGACCCTGCAGGACATCGATATCGAGCGCATCAAGCCGGCGCTCGACCGGGCGAAGAGCCTGTTCAAGAAGCGGCTCAAGGATCGCACTGCGGTTGCCTCGGCCATGTCTCGACTCGAGGCCGATGTCGGCGGCAAGATCATCGCCCGCGCCGATGTCATCATCGAGGCGGTCGTCGAAAATCTGGAGATCAAGCGCAAGGTCTTCGCCGACGTCGAAGTCCGGGCGCGGCCCGAAGCGATCCTTGCCAGCAACACGTCCTCGATCGAGCTCGAAAAGATCGCCGAGGGGCTGCAGGCACCCTCTCGCCTCATCGGCCTCCACTTCTTCAATCCCGTGGCGCAGCTGCCGCTGGTCGAGGTGATCCGCTCGAGCTTCAATTCCGATCGCGACGTTGCGCTCGGCGCGAGCTTCGCGCTTGCCATCGGCAAGAGCCCGGTGCTGGTGAAGTCGGCGCCCGGGTTCCTCGTCAACCGCGTGCTGATGCCCTACATGCTGGGCGCCGTCGAACGCGTCGAGAAGGGCGAGAACAAGGAGCTGCTCGACGCCGCCGCCGTTGCCTTCGGCATGCCAATGGGACCGATCGAGCTGATGGATACAGTCGGGCTCGACGTGGGCGCCAGCGTTGCCCGCGAGCTTGGCCACAGCCTGCCTGATGCGTCGCGGTTCGCCAGCCTCGTCGGCCAGAAAAAGCTCGGCCGGAAGACCGGCGAGGGCTTTTACAAATGGGTCGACGGCAAGGCGCAGAAAGGCGAGGTGCCGGCGCATGCCGACCTTGCCGGGCTCGGCCGCGAGCTGGTGAAGCCCCTGGTCGATGCCACCGAGACGGTGGTCGGCGAGGGCGTGGTGGCCGGCGCCGATCTTGCCGATATCGGCGTCATCCTCGGCACCGGGTTCGCACCGTTCCTCGGCGGACCCATGAATGCCCGCAAGGAAGGGAAAGCCTGATGGCCGAGCTCAGAAGGATCGCCATCGTCGGCTCCGCGCGGATCCCGTTCTGCCGCGCTTACACGGGCTACTCCGAGGAATCGAACCTCTCGATGCTCACCGCCGCACTTTCCGGCGTGGCCGAGAAGTTCCGTCTCAAGGGCCAGGCGATCGACGAGGTCATGGGCGGCGCGGTGCTGTCGCACAGCCGCGACTTCAACCTCGCCCGTGAGGCGGCCCTCGACGCCGGCTTCTCGCCACGCACCCCGGGAACGAGCCTGCAGATCGCCTGCGGCACCTCCCTGCAGGCCGCGTTGAACCTGGGCGCCAAGATTGCGAGCGGCGAGATCGAGTGTGGCATCGCCTGTGGTAGCGACACGGTGAGCGACAGCCCGATCGTCTTTGGGCCGAAGTTCCAGCACCGGCTGGTCGATCTCAATCGTGGCAAGATCCCACAGGAAAAGCTCGCCGCGCTCAAGGGCTTCAGCCTTGGCGAACTGGCGCCGGTGGCCCCATCGACGCAGGAGCCGCGCACGGGCCTCAGCATGGGTGAACATTGCGAGCTGATGGCGCGTCAGTGGGGCATCACCCAGCAGGCGCAGGATGAGCTTGCGCTGGCGTCGCACAAGAATGCGGCGAAGGCCTACGACGACGGATTCCTCGACGATCTGATCGTGCCGTTCGCCGGCGTGCTCAAGGACAACAACGTGCGGGTCGATGCCAACCTCGAGAAGATGGCAGCCATGAAGCCCGCGTTCGATCGCAGCTCGGGCAAGGGCACCCTGACGGCCGCCAACTCTACGCCGCTCACCGACGGCGCGGCGGCGGTACTGCTTGCCAGCGAGGAGTGGGCTCGGGCGCGAGACCTGCCGATCCTCGCCTGGCTCACTGCCGGACAGGTCGCCGCGAACGACTTCGCACACGGCGAAGGGCTGCTGATGGCGCCAACGATTGCCGCGAGCCGCATGCTCGAACGCGCCGGCCTGGCGCTGCAGGACTTCGACCTCTACGAGATCCATGAGGCCTTTGCGGCGCAGGTCCTTTGCACGCTCAAGGCCTGGGAGGATACGGACTATTGCCACGATGTCCTTGGGCGCGACGTCGCGATGGGGTCAATCGACCGGGCGAAACTCAACCCCAAGGGTTCGAGCCTCGCCTATGGCCATCCATTTGCGGCTACCGGGGCCCGCATCCTTGGTCTTGCGGCCAAGCAGATCGCTGTCGAGGGCAGAGCCCGCGCATTGATCTCGGTATGCACCGCTGGCGGGCAAGGGGTGACGGCCATTCTGGAACGCGCCGCTTGAGGGGGCCAAGCTCTCTGCCGACCTCGGAAGTCAGGCTTTCTACGCGGTCGGACTCGATCCCCGCAAGCTACCAAACATCGGGCAACCGAGGCGGCCGGCACCTTTGCGGGGCAGGCGGGCAGTTGACGCATACGTCATGCTTTTGCTTGTCAGTGGACGAGTTTGCCGGATAGTGTTCGGTCAATCTTGACCGATGGCCTGGGCCTTCGGCTCCAAAAGAAACGCCGCAGAACACACATGCGGCTGCCAGAAAACGAGAACGGGAGAATACCCTCGATGAGGATCAAACAGGCCTTCCAGGTGAGCAGCGCCGCCGGCGTTGCTGCACTTATGCTGTCAGGCTCGGCGTTCGCCGTAACGCTGAACCTGCACAACGGCGGCGACGCGCGGACGCTCGACCCCAACAAGGAGTCGGTGAACGTCGAAGACCGGATCATTTCGGATTGCTTCGAAGGCCTCATGACGATTGATCCGAAGGGCGAGCCGGTCCCCGGCCAGGCGACCTCGTTCGATGTCACGCCCGATGGCCTGACCTACACCTTCCACCTTCGTGACGGCATCATGTGGTCGGACGGTACGCCCGTCGTGGCGCAGGATTTCCTCACCGGCCTCGAGCATCTCGAGAATCCCAAGACCGCTGCCGAATATGCCTACCTTGCCAACTTCATTGCCGGCGTTGCCGACTACAATGCCGGCAAGTCGACAGACCCGTCGACGCTGGGGATCAAGGCACTCGACGACAAGACCGTGCAGTACACCCTGGCCTCGCCGACGCCGTACTTCACCGCGGCGCTGACTCATCCGAGCCTCTATCCGATCCCGACCGCCGACTACAAAGCCAACGGCGAAGACTGGGCTTCGGTCGATCACATCCTCTGCAACGGTCCCTATCAGATCAAGGAGTGGGTGCCGGGCTCGTATGTGCGTTCGGAGAAGAACGCAAAGTACTACGACGCTGCGAATGTGAAGATCGACGAGGTATACTACCACGTGCTCGAGGATAACGCGGCAGCGCTCAACCGCTATCGCGCTGGCGAGTTCGACATCATGACCGACCTGCCTACGGACCAGCTCGCCCTGATCCAGAAGGAACTGCCTGGCCAGGCTCGACTGACGCCGATCATCTCGGTCTACTACTATATGCTCAACGAGCTGAAGAAGCCGTTCGATGACGTCGAGATCCGCAAGGCACTTTCGATGGCGATCAATCGTGACGTCATCACCGGAGACATCCTGGGTACCGGTGACGTAGCGGCGTACTCGTGGGTGCCGCCGGGCGTCGCCAACTACCAAGGCGCCGTCTACACGAACGACTGGCAGACGCTGCCTTACGAGGAGAGGGTGAAGCAGGCTGCGGCCATCATGGCGTCGAAGGGTTACACGCCCGAGAACCCGCTGAAGGCAACTCTGCGCTACAACACCAACGACAATCACCGTCGTATCGCGGTGGCGATCGCGGCCATGTGGGCGCAGATCGGCGTCCAGATCGATCTGCTCAACGCTGAGACCGGCGTTCACTACGACGCCCTCTCCGCTGGCGACTTCGAGATCGGTCGTGCCGGTTGGATCATGGACTACAACGATGCGAGCAACATGCTCGACATCCTGCGCTCCGGCCAGAAGCAGCCCGATGGGACTATCAACTGGGGCAACAACTACGGTCGCTACTCCAATCCCAAATTCGACGCCCTGATGGATCAGGCTGCCAAGGAGCTTGACCTGGTGAAGCGCGCCGGGATCATGCATGAGGCCGAGAAGCTCGCGATGGACGAGTATGGTGCCGTCCCGATCTACGACTACGTTACCAAGTGGGTCGTTTCGCCCAAGATCAGCGGCTACGAGGATAATGCGGTGGAGCGTCACCTCACCCGCTATCTGTCGAAGTCCGAGTAATCCGCCAACGGGCCGCGGGGTTTCTCCGCGGTCCGTTCCACTGGCGCGGCGGCCTCTCGGGCCGCTGTAGGCGGAGCCCCAATGCTCAGTTACGCATTCAAGCGCGTGCTCTCGATGCTGCCGGTGGCTTTCATCGCCGTCACCGCGTGCTTCTTCATCATGCGTCTGGCGCCGGGCGGCCCGTTCGACCGCGAGCGGGCGCTGCCGCCTGAAATCAAAGCCAATTTGCTCGCCGCCTACAACATGGACCAGTCCCTGCCGGTCCAGTACATGCTCTACGTCTGGCGTCTGCTGCATGGCGATCTCGGCCCCAGCATGGTGGTCAAGACCTACTCGGTCAGCCAGTTGCTCGGCCTCGGTTTGCCGTTCACCCTCACGCTCGGCTTTTCGGCATTCATCATCGCCACTACGGTGGGAATTCTCGCGGGGATCCTTGCGGCAGTCTACCAGAACAAGTGGCCCGACTACGTGCTCGTGCTCTTCGTCATGGTCGGTGTGGTGGTGCCGAATTTCCTGACAGCTCATCTGCTGCAACTGGTGTTTGGCGTCTACCTCGACTGGTTGCCGGCCGGAGGCTATCTGCCAGGCTCGATCCCGCACCTGGTGATGCCGGTCACCGTGCTTTCGCTGGCACACCTGGCGCGCGTCTCGCGACTGATGCGCGGCTCCATGATCGAAGTACTCGGGTCGAACTATGTGCGGACAGCGCGCGCCAAAGGCCTCGGCACGCGACTGGTCCTCGCCCGTCATGCGCTCAAGCCGGCCCTGCTGCCTGTCGTTTCCTATCTTGGCCCGGGCCTCTCCTACCTGCTGACCGGTTCGCTCGTGGTTGAGCAGGTATTTGGGCTGCCGGGCATCGGCAAGTACTTCATTCAGGCGGCTCTCAATCGCGACTACGGGCTCGTGCTCGGAACGGTCGTCCTCTACATGTTCATCATCCTGATCCTCAATCTGATCGTCGACCTAGTCTACGCCTGGCTCGACCCCAAGGTGCGGTACAGCTGATGGCAGGGATCACGGGCAAGGACGCGGTTCTCACGCGCTACGCCGACAAGCTCGAGCAGATCGATGCGCCCAAGGGGCGTTCACTGACGCAGGATGCCATTCGTCGCCTGGTCCGGAACCGCGCCGCCCTCGTCTCGATCGTCATCGTTGTCCTCATAGTGCTGATTGCCTTCATAGGACCGCGCTTTGCGCCGTGGGACTATTCGAAGGTCGACTGGACATCGATCCGCAAGCCTCCCGACGTCGCCAAGCTGCATTTCTTCGGCACCGACGCCAATGGGCGGGACCTGCTGTCGCGGGTGCTCCAGGGTACGCAGATGTCTTTGATCGTCGCGGGCGTCGCGACGGCCGTCTCGGTGATCATCGGCATCATCTACGGCGCGATCGCCGGATATTTCGGTGGCCGCCTCGACGCGGTGATGATGCGGTTCGTCGACGTGATGTATGCGATGCCGTACGTGCTGTTCGTCATCATTCTCGTCGTCATCTTTGGACGCAGCCCGGTCATGCTGTTCGTGGGCATCGGCGCGCTCGAATGGCTGACCATGGCGCGGATCGTTCGAGGTCAGACTCTGAGTCTCAAGGAGCGCGAGTTCATCGAGGCAGCACGGGCGGGCGGAGCGCGCTCGATGAGCATCATCACGCGCCACATCATTCCCAACCTGACCGGCCCAGTGGTCATCTATGCGACCCTTACGGTGCCCGAGATCATCATCACCGAGAGCTTTCTCAGCTACCTCGGTCTTGGTGTGCAAGAGCCGCAGACATCGCTTGGCACCCTGATTTCGGCTGGCGCGCAGGTCGCCGAGAGCCAGACTTGGCTGCTCGTCTTCCCTGCTGTTGTGCTGGTTACGATGCTGCTCTGTCTCACTTACATCGGCGATGGGCTGCGGGACGCCCTTGACCCGAAGGACCGCTGATGGCCGCCGTACTTGACGTCAAGGACCTGACCGTTTCGTTCGCTCTTCACGATCACGACCTCGTTGCCGTCGATCACCTGAGCTTTTCGGTTTCGCCTGGCGAGACTCTGGCGGTCGTCGGGGAGAGCGGTTCGGGCAAGAGCCAGGCCTTTCTGTCGATCATGGGACTGCTGGCCCGCAACGGGCGCGCAAGCGGACATGCAATACTGGATGGGGTTGATCTCATCGGCTTGCCGCCCTCGCAATTGGACGCCTATCGCGGGCGCGACATCGCGATGATCTTTCAAGACCCGATGACCTCGCTCAATCCCTATCTGCGGATCGGGCAGCAGATGTCCGAGGTCCTGGTCCAGCATAAGCAGATGAGCAAGAAAAAGGCTCGTGCCGACGCGATCCGGATGCTCGACGCCGTCAAGCTTGCGGACGCGTCGGGCATATTCGAGCGCTACCCGCATGAGTGCTCGGGGGGAATGCGTCAGCGCATCATGATCGCGATGGCGCTGCTCTGCCGTCCCAAGGTGCTTATTGCGGACGAGCCGACGACGGCGCTTGACGTCACCGTGCAGGCGCAGATGCTTGAACTGTTCAGCTCGCTGACCGACGAATTTGGAACAGCGCTTGTCATCATCACGCACGATCTGGGTGTAGTGGCTGGGCTCGCCGATCGAATGATGGTCGTGTATGCCGGGCGGGCGGTCGAAACCGGGACGGTCGAGCAATTGTTCTACGACCCGCACCATCCCTACACGCTTGGGCTGCTCAACTCGACGCCGCATGTCGAGACCCGCGCCCGTCGCCTCAACACCATCTCCGGTTCACCTCCGAACCTTGAACACCTGCCCCGAGGGTGTCCATTTAACCCGCGGTGTGCGTACAGGTGTGACCGCTGCTTTGCCGAGCGCCCGGCTCTTACGCCGTTCGGCGAGGGCAGGGCCAAGGCGTGCTTTTACGGCGCTCCACTGGTGCAGGCAGAGGAAGTGGCATGAGCGCCGATGCCCGTGAGGAGCTGCTTCGCGTCGAGCACCTCAACAAGACATTTGAAGTGCACGGCGGCCCGTTCAGCCGGCGTATCAAGCTGCGGGCCCTCCAGGACATTTCGTTTTCGCTGCGTAGCGGCGAGACCCTTGGGATCGTCGGTGAGAGTGGATGCGGAAAGTCCACGCTCGGTCGCTGCATCCTGCAGTTGCTCAAGCCGGACGACGGCAAGGTTTTGTGGCTCGGTCGCGATCTTGTGCCGCTCCAGGGTGAAGAGATGCGGATGGTCAGGCGCGACCTGCAGATCATTTTCCAGGATCCGTTGGCGTCGCTGAATCCGCGCATGACGATCGGCGAGATCATCGCAGAGCCCCTCCGATCGTTGCGCTCGGATGTGCCGGCCTCCGAGCGGCAGAGCCGTGTGCTGGACATGCTCAAGGGCGTCGGCTTGCAGCCGGAGATGATCAATCGCTATCCGCACGAGTTCTCCGGCGGGCAGGCGCAGCGGATCGGCATTGCAAGGGCGCTGATCACCGGTCCGAAGCTGATCGTCTGTGACGAGCCGGTCTCGGCACTCGATGTGTCGATCCAGGCGCAGATTCTCAACCTCCTCAGCGAGATCAAGGAGCGGCTGGGGCTGTCGCTGATCTTCATCTCGCACAATTTGTCGGTGGCCCGGCACGTCTCCGATCGCGTCATGGTCCTCTATCTGGGTCGGATCATGGAGCTGGCGAGCGGGGATGAGCTCTACAGCGACCCCAAACACCCTTATACGAAGGCGCTGCTGACGGCCGTTCCGGTTCCCGACCCAAAGCGGGCGCGCCTGCTCAATATCGATGCGCTCAAGGGAGAGATTCCTTCGCCCATCAACCCACCCTCGGGCTGCACCTTCCGGACGCGCTGCCGCTATGCGACGGCCCGCTGTGCCGAAATCAGGCCGCCGCTGGAGTCGGCCGGTGGCGACCGCCAGGTGGCCTGTATTCGCTGGCAGGAAATCGATGCAGCGCCGGGTATGGAAGCGGCGGCGGAGAGCCTGGTCTAGCGGCCGGCGGCAGGGGGTTCGCAGGTTGACAGGGCAGCGGATTGGCTCTATTTCAGCCGCACTCAAGGGCGCCTCGCGCCCGTTTTGTTTTCCGCCGGAAGGTCACGATGAAAGTCCGCAATTCCCTCAAGGCCTTGATGGGCCGTCATCGCGCCAACAAGTTGGTCCGCCGGCGCGGGCGCGTCTACATCATCAACAAGGTCGACAAGCGCTACAAGGCCCGCCAGGGCTGACGCCGGCCAACGCCAATATCCGACAGGGCCCGCCAAGCGCGGGCCCTTTGCTTTTGTGGTCAGGCGGCAAACGCTGCGAGGATGCGGATCCACGAGCGGATGCCTTTGTGGAAGCTGGTAAGGTTGTACTTCTCATTGGGGGAGTGGATGCGGTCGTCGGCATTGGCGTAGCCGATCAGCAGGGTGTCGAGGCCGAGGATGCGCTTGAAGTCGCCGGCCACCGGGATCGAGCCGCCGGAAGCGCGGAGCGCTGCAGGCCGGCCCCATTCGTCGGCGAGCGCGGTGCGCGCCTGCTGTAGGTAGGCGCCGGTGGTGGCGACCGTGATCGCGGGGCCGCCACCGTGAGAGGTGAAGCGCACCGAGCAGTCGGCCGGCACGCGAGCGCGGACGTGGGCACGAAACGCGGTGCGGATCTTCTCGGGATCCATGTCGGACACGAGGCGGAATGAGATCTTGGCGCTGGCCTTGGCTGGGATCACCGTCTTGAAACCGTCGCCGGTGTAGCCGCCGATCATGCCGTTGATCTCGCAGGTCGGACGGGACCATGTCTGCTCAAGCACAGAGCGCCCGGCTTCGCCCGCGGGGATCGAGAGACCGACGTCCCTGAGGAAGGCGGCGCCATCGAAGCCGAGGGTCTGCCAACTTGCCATGGTGGCGGCGTCGACTTCCTTGACGTCGTCGTAGAAGCCTTCGATGGCGACCGAGCCGTCAGGGTTGCGCAGGCTGGCGATGATCTCGGCCAGAACCTGGTTGGGGTTGCGCGCCGCGTTGCCATACATGCCGGAGTGCAGGTCCTTGTCGGCGCAGGTGATCTCAACCTCTTCGCCGACGAGGCCGCGCAACATGGTCGTCACCGACGGGGTTTTGGGGTCCAGCATGTCGGTGTCGCAGACCAGGGCGACGTCGGCGTTCAGCTCGCTCTGGTTGGCCGCGAGGAAGGCAGCCAAATTGGTCGAGCCGGATTCCTCTTCGCCCTCGAGGCAAAGCGTGATGTCAATCGGCAGGGTACCGGTCACTGCGCGGATGGCCCTGCATGCCTCGACGAAGGTCAGGAGCTGTCCCTTGTCGTCGGACGTACCGCGGGCGACTAGGTGCACTTCCCCATCCGGCTGGCGGACCTCGGTGACGACAAAAGGATCGCTGTTCCACAGGTTGAGCGGGTCAACCGGCTGCACATCGTAGTGGGCGTAGAACACGACCTTCGGCCCGCCGACTTTCGGTCCGTGAGCGACGACGACCGGGTGTCCCGGCGTCGGCCGCGCCGACGCATCGAAGCCCTCGGTGCGCAGATCTTCAACCAACCAGTCGGCGGCGCGCTGGCATTCGGACTTGTAGGCGGGATCGGTCGAAATCGACTTGATCGCCACCAGGTCGCGAAGCCTGCCGAGGCTCGTTGCGAGATGTGCGTCGGCGTGGTCGAGGGCGGCATCGAGCTGCGAGGGCTTGAGGGGCATTTTGATATCCGAGTTTGTCCGGCCGGGCTTAGACCCCTGCATCGGTTGAGACAAGGGCGAGGTGGGCAAGATGACTAGAACGAGGATTCAGTGAGCGGTCCAATAGCAGCCCCGTCGCGGGTGAATTTTGGGTTGATAGCGCTATCACCCCATGTTACGCAGGTGTGGAGCAAGGGAGATACCGACAAAAGCAAGGGCTCGCCTTGACCGCGTAAGCACTGTTCATCTGGGAGGAGATAGCTGCCATGGTCGACAAGAATATCAACCGACGTGATCTGCTGCGCGGAAGCGCGGCGACCGGAGCGGGGCTCTTGATCGCCGGTGCCGGGTTGCCGGCGCTGGGCGAGGACAAGAAGCCCGAACTCGATCTGCCCAAGGGCGCGACGGGCAAGCTGACCGTCATCCACCGCACCGAGTATTTCGAGGAAGCGCAGACGTTCTTCCGGGACGAGGTGACGGCGTTCGCCAAGGCGAAAAATATCGAGCTCGATGTCTCGACCACCAACCCCGAAGCCTTCGGCGACTTCCTGGGCAAGATGACGGCGGCGGTCAAGGCCGGCAATCCACCGGACATGGCCTACACCAGCAACGTTTCGGTGCCGCAGATGACGGCTCTGGGTGTCGTTGAAGACGTGTCCGATGTGGTCGAAGAAGCGATCAAGCGCTACGGCGACCTGATGCCGGGGATCAATGCCGCCGTGAACGGCAAGATCGACGGCCACTGGCGCTCGATCCCCTATATCGGCAATGCAACCGGATACTTTTTCCGTAGCGACAAGCTCAAGGAAAAGGGCATCGATCCCGCGACGCTCACCAATCTCAATACGCGTCGCGAAGCTGCGCTGGCCATTTCCGGCCCCGACTTTTATGGCTGGGGCATCACCCCGAACAAGGGCGGCGACGGCGCGGGCTTCCTCATCAGTGTCGTGCAGGCGTTCGGTGGACACTTCACCGACGAGACCGGCCTGATCGTGCAGTACAACTCGCCCGAGACGGTGGCGGCCTATCAGTGGCTGGTTGAAACTTACGACCGAAACGGCAAGTACGCCGCCATGCTGCCACCCGGCGTCGAGAGCTGGACCGACACGGGCAATAACGAAGCCTGGGTCGCCGGCAGCATCGGCTATACGATCAATCAGTACAGCGTTTATGCCGCCGCCAAGAAGAACGCGCCGGAGGTGTACAAGAACACCGTTGTCCTGCGTACTCCGACCGCCAACAACGGGGATAACCGCGATAGTGGCCAGGTCGGCGGGTGGTTGACGATCTTCAAGGGCGCCCCGAACGTCGCGCTCGCCAAGGACCTGGCGCTCTACCTGCTCGATCCCGGCAACTTCAACAAGATCGCGTCGGTGGCGGGCGGCCTGTTCATGCCGGCGTACAACAATCTGTGGACACCAGAGCTGATCGCAGCCGATCCGAACTTCGGCATTATCAAGCAGCAGGTGAGTGTCGCCAAGCCGTTCATTGGCGATCCGTGGCCGGCCAAGCCTGCTCCGCAGTTCGGCGGCATCCGTGCCCAGAGCATTGTCGAAAACTCCGTCGGCAACGCGATCTCCGGTCGTATGAGCGCCGCCGACGCGGTGAAGGATGCGCACGACAAGATCGTCCAGCTGTTCGAAGAGGGCGGCATCGAGCAGCCGTAAGCAAGCACTGGTGTTGGGGCGGTCGGCTCGGCCGCCCCAGGACCCGGCCTCAGTTCGTGGGGCCTGGCGGGTTGCCTCGAAGGCGCAGTCGCGGAGTGCGTGATGGATGACCGTATCGGCATGACTCCGGCGCTTGCCGCTCGCCCGCTGGCGGGCCGCGGCTGGCTGCGCCACCTGCTCGGTCGCGACTGGAAGATCGGCTACCTGTTCGTCCTGCCGATGGTGGTGATCATGGGCGGGCTGATTTTCTGGCCCTTCATCAGCGCCATCATCACCAGCTTCACGGCCTTCAACTACATCACCGGCGAGACCTTCAACGTTGGGTTCAAGAACTACCAGCGGCTGCTGAGCAACAGCGACTACATCCTGTCGCTGAAGAACACGATCAATTTCACCTTCTGGTCGCTGGCGCTGAAGCTGGTCGTGGGCATGACCATTGCGCTGGTGCTCAACAGCCGCCTGCCGTTCCGCGGCATTCTCAGCGGCATCATGCTGCTGCCGTGGATCGTGCCCGAAATCGTGACGGCGCTGGCCTGGCGGAGCATCTACGATCCGTTGTTCGGCGGGCTCAACCCGATGCTCAAGGCGGTTGGGCTCATCAGCCAGCCGGTGGGCTGGCTGTCGGACCCGAACCTCGCCATGGGCAGCGTCATTTCGGTCAATATCTGGAAGGGTATTCCGTTTTACGTCATCCTGCTGCTGGCTGGGCTGAAGGCGGTGGACCGCGAGCAGCTCGAGGCGGCCGAAGTCGACGGCGCCAACGCGATCGAGCGCTTCCGGCACGTGACGCTGCCCTCGATGCGCTACGTCATCGTGGTGACGCTGCTGCTGTCGTTCATTTCGACCTTCAACCAGTTCGGGCTGCCCTTCCTGATGACTGGCGGCGGACCGAGCG
>JBDTVO010000018.1:0-19649 GCA_040007135.1 Devosia sp.
AGATGCTCGATCCGGAATGGCTTGCGCAACGGCTCGAGCATGCTGATGGACCGGCGCACGCCGATGCGCTGCACTTCGGCGACCGTCGCCTCGTCGTGGCCGCTGATCAGCAGCACGTCGCCCACATAGTGGCGCTCCTGCAGGATGCGCAGCACCTCGATGGCGTCAGAATCGCCGAGCGAGAGATCGAGAACGATGAGTTGCGGGATGATGTCGGCCAGGGCGGCCTCGACCGCCGCGCTGCTCGACAGCTGTTGCGGCTTGAAGCCTGCGTTCATCAGGACGTTGCAGACAAACGCCCGCACTTGTGGCTCGTCGTCGACGACGAAGGCGCTCGGTTCCGGGTAGTCGTAGGCACGTCCGCTGCTGTTCGCTTTGGCCATGTCGTACCCTTGGGGGGACGGTTTAAGTCAAAATATGCTAGAATTCTGCGCCGGGCGCTTTCCCAAAAACGGGATACATTCGATAAAGGAATACGCAAATCGGTATGATGCAAACTATCGTGCGCGCGTCGTGCTGTGTTGGCAAGAGTCCGTGGAGTTGTGCCCAGATGTCTCTTCGGCAGGCGCAACACTCTGCGGTAACAGACGCTGTTAACGGAAGCTGCTGATCAATGGCCAAGACCGACATCGCCCGCCGCGTCTATAACCACACCTGGAAGCTCGACCCGATCGTACGCTCGCTGCTCGATACGGACTTCTACAAGCTGTTGATGCTGCAAATGATCTGGGGGCTGTATCCTCGCGTCGAGGCAACCTTCTCGCTGATCAATCGCAAGCACTCGGTGCGGCTTGCCGAAGAGGTCGACATCGACGAGCTACGCGAGCAGCTCGATCACGCGCGCTCGCTGCGCTTCTCCAAAAAGGAAATGATCTGGCTGGCGGGTAACTCGTTCTACGGCAGCCGCCAGATCTTTTCGCCGGAGTTCCTGCGCTGGCTCGAGGATTTCAGCCTGCCCGACTACGAGCTCAGCAAGGAGGACGGGCAGTTCGTGCTGAACTTTCCGGGCCCCTGGTCGCATACCAGCATGTGGGAGATTCCGGCGCTGGGGATCATCAACGAACTGCGTTCGCGGGCGGCACTGAGAAACTATGGCCCGTTCACGCTCGACGTCACCTATGCCCGCGCCAAGACCAAGATGTGGGAGAAGGTTGAGCGGCTGAAGAAGCTCAGCGGCCTGCGCATCTCCGATTTCGGCACGCGTCGCCGGCATTCGTTCCTGTGGCAGCGCTGGTGCGTCGAGGCGCTGAAGGAGGGGCTGGGCGAAAAGTTCACCGGCACGTCCAACGTGCTGCTCGCCATGGACAGCGACCTTGAGGCGCTGGGCACCAACGCGCACGAGCTGCCGATGGTGTTGGCCGCGATCGCCCCCAACGAGAAGGCGTTGAAGGCCTCGCCCTGCCAGGTTCTCGAAGACTGGCGTTCGTACTACGGCAGCAACCTGCTGATCGTTCTGCCCGACGCCTTCGGTACCGATGCGTTTCTGCGCGATGCGCCGGACTGGGTCGCCGACTGGACGGGCTTTCGCCCCGACAGCGCGCCGGCGATTGAGGGCGGCGACAAGATCGTCGCCTGGTGGAAGGCGAGGGGACGCGATCCGCGCGAGAAACTGCTGATCTTCTCCGACGGGCTCGACGTCGACATGATCGAGGAGGCCTACCATCACTTCAAGGGCCGGGTGCGGATGAGCTTTGGCTGGGGCACCAACCTCACCAACGATTTCGTCGGCTGCTCGCCCTTCGCCAACCATCGGCTCGATCCGCTGTCGCTGGTGGTCAAGGTCACCTCGGCGGACGGCCATCCGGCGGTGAAGCTTTCGGACAATCCGGAGAAGGCGACCGGGGATCCCGAAGAGATCGCCCGCTACATCCGCATCTTCGGCAACAAGGGCCGGGTCGCGCACGAGGTGGTGGTCTAGATCGTTCGATCCACGGCGACAGTCTTATGTCGCCCTTCAGCATTTGAGACCAGTCCCGGTCGCGCCATATCGCATGAAGAGAAGAGTGGCGGTTTTCGGCCGCCCAGGAGATCGACATGCTGACGCAGATTCAGGGCCTTCACCACGTCACCGCGATGGCGCGGAGCGCTCCGCAGAACAATGCCTTTTGGACGCAGACACTCGGCCTTCGCCGGGTTAAGCAGACCGTCAATTTCGACGAGCCGAGCGTCTATCATCTCTATTACGGCGACGCGGCGGGCACGCCGGGCTCGGTGATGACGTATTTCCCGTTCCCGCACATGGCGCGGGGCCGACCCGGCGTGGGCGAGGTGGGCACAACCGTGTTTTCGGTCCCCGAAGGCTCGCTGGATTGGTGGCAGGCGCGGCTTGCCGCTGCGGGCGTCAAGGACATCAAGCGGGACGAGAGCTTCGGGCAGAGACGGCTCGCCTTTGCCGGGCCGGACGGCGATGGGCTGGCACTGGTCGAGGACAAGAACGACGTTCGTGCCGCTTGGGTTCAGGGCGGCGTGCCCATCGACACGGCGATCCGTGGATTTCATTCCGCCTCGCTGAGATTGCGCGATGAAGGTGCAACCGCTGAGTTGCTGAAGTTCATGGGCTACGAGCCTGCCGACACGCATGGCGCCAGCACGCGGCTGGTTCGCCCAAGCGGCAATGGCGCCGACTTCGTCGACCTCGAGACGCTGCCCGGTGTGGCGCCGGCAGGCCTCGGCGCCGGCTCGGTGCACCACATCGCCTTCGCCGTGCCGAGCAAGGCCGACCAGCTCGAGGTGCGCAAGGCGCTGGTCGACACCGGCTACCAGCTGACGCCGGTGATCGACCGCGACTATTTCTTCTCGGTGTATTTCCGCACGCCGGGCGGCGTGCTGTTCGAAATCGCCACCAACGAGCCGGGGTTCAATCGCGACGAGGATACCGCACACCTGGGCGAGGCACTGAAGCTTCCGCAGCAGCACGAGCATCTGCGGGCGAAGCTCGAGGCCACACTCGAGCCGCTGGAGGCTGCGTGATGGCGGATTATCATTTCGCGGAAGCGGCGGCGCCTGCAGGATCGCCGCTGCTCGTCCTGCTGCACGGGACCGGTGGCGACGAGAACGATCTCATCGCTCTTGGCCGTGAGGTGATGCCGGGCGCGCACCTCATCGCCCCACGTGGTGACGTCAGCGAGGGCGGTTCGCTGCGCTTCTTCAAGCGCCTCGGCATGGGCGTGTTCGACATGGACGATCTGGCGCGCGCGACGGACAAGCTCGGGGCGTTCGTGGCCGCACAAGCAGCTCGCCTGAAGCCCGCCAGCGTTTACGCGCTCGGCTACTCCAACGGTGCAAACATTCTTGCTTCGCTGCTGTTTGCCGACCCCGGTCGCATCGAGCGCGCGGTGCTGATGCATCCGCTGATCCCGTTCGATCCGCCGCCGCAGCCGGGCCTTGCCGGGCGCAAGGTGCTGATCACGGCGGGGCGGATCGATCCGATGGCCGAGGTGGCGACGACGGAACGGCTCGGCGCCTATTTCGAGCGGCAGGGGGCGCAAGTGGATCTCGCCTGGCATGATGGCGGGCACGAGATGCGGCCGACGGAACTGGCTGCGACGAAGGCATTTCTCGGGTGAATGACGGGGCGCCCATCGGGCGCCCCGTCATCAATGGCCCGCAGGGGAGGAAGGCTCCGGGCGAGCGGAAGGGCGCTCACGACAGGTACACCGCGAGCGCCAAGGCAAAGGGCAACGACGTCAGGAGGAAGAGGACTATGGCCTGGAAGAGGAGCATTCGCGCCACCCGTTGCATTATAGCAACCCGGTAGGAGCCCGCACGGTTGCAGGCGGGCGCCCGGCCTTCGTCGCGATGGTGAAAAATTGACTAAAATGCCACTCAGGCGAGGAGGTCGGCCCATTCGGGGTGGCGCTCGAACTGCACCACCGCGTAGGAGCAGACCGGCCTGATCCGGATGCCGTCGCGGCGCGCGTCGGCGATAGCGCGGTCCATCAGGCGCTGAGCGACGTTGCGGCCGCGAAACTGCGGCGGCGTGTAGGTGTGGTCGATCGATATCGTGTCGGCGCCAAGCTTGCGGAACGTCATCTCCGCCTCGATGTCGCCGGGGAAGCGGATCACGTAGCGACCGTGGCCCGGCGCGTCCTCGCGCTCGACTTCTGGCTGCTCGGTGCTGGCGGCGGGCTCAGAGATGGGTGACCTCCAGTTCGGGGAACAATTCCCTGCCCTTCATGTAGGGGTTGATGGCCAGAGCCGCCAGCATGTCCTGCCGCGCCTCGTCGCGCCTGCCTTGCTGCAGATAGATCATGACGCGGCCGGACAACGCACCGAAGTGGCGCGGCTCGAGGGCGAGGGTCTGCGCTATGTCGGCAAGCGACGCGTCGAGTTGGCCGAGCAGGTATTCGACCGTGGCGCGCTGGTTCCAGCCTTCGGCATAGTCGGGATAGTCCTGGATGATCGCGTTGAGGCTGGCGAGCGCGCTCGGAAGATCGCCGACGGATATTTCCACTCCGGCGCGGGCCATCTGCGTGGCGAGCTCGGCCTTGGGAGGGGCGAACCACAGCCGCCAGATCTGTTCGGTCAGGTCGGCAGCCGCGGCGGCGGTGGGGGCGCTGTGGAGGTCAGCGAACAGCCGGTCGAGGGCGGCGCGGTCGGCATAGTCCGCGGCGCGCGCAGACGTGAAGCCTCCGAGGAGGAGCACCACGGCGCAAACGGCGGCGAGCAGCGAGCGCATGCGGGCACTGTCGGACCGCTGCGTGGGCAAGTCCAGCGACGAATTCGTGAGCGGACTAGGGGGTGGTGCTATCGGCCTTGGGCTTCCAGCGCGCCTCGAGCGAGCGGCCGAACTCACCGAGGAAGGGCGTGAACAACAGGACGATCCGCTTCCAGTAGTGGATCATGATGAAGCCGACGCCCAGAAGCGTTGCCGCTAGCAGCATCACCAGCTCGGGGCTCACGCCCATCGAATCCAGCCAGTCGTAAGCGAAATAGCCGGGCAGGATGTGCGTCGCCGCCCACACGAAAGCCGAGATCAGGTTGATGATGGTGAAGTAGGTCCACCGCATGCCGAGCATGCCGGCGATGCCGGGGACGACGGCCTTCAACCCGGTGATGAAGCGGCCGATGAAAATCGCCTTGCCGCCGTGGTGCTGAAAGAAGACTTCGCCGCGCGCGATCAGCGGCAGGTAGTTCTTGAACGGCCACATCGTTTTGATGCGATCCTTGAGCAGGAAGCCGACCCAGTAGGAGATGGCGTCACCGACGACGCCGCCAGCCGTCGCCGCAAAAAAGATCGGCCAGAAATCGAGACCCTCCTTGCTGATGAGGGCGCCCACCAGCAGCAGGATAGGGAGCGAGGGAACGAGGAGTCCGAGGATGAATACGGCCTCGCCGACGCACACGAGGAACACCAGGAACACGAACAACCAGTAATTGCTGGAGACCGCCGTGAGGGTGTCGTTGATGAAGGCGACGATGTGGTTGAAAAGCTCCAGCATGCGGTCCGGTCTCCCTGGCCGTAGCGGATTGGCGCCCGCAGTCGGTAGCGTCCTTGGCGCCTTCCTCTGCGGAAAACGGCCGATCTGCAACCTTGTCGATTGTCGCAGACAGGTCTTAACAGTGGGGGACCGCCCCTTCGGTTGCAACCCCCCGAAGGCGGCAAGAGGCCCTATGTCGCTCCCCATCCACCACACGATTTCCTCGGGCCCGCGTCCGGTTGCACCCTATTCGCATGCCGTCGAGGCAGGTGGATTCGTGTTTGTGACGGGGCAAATGCCCAACGACCCGCATTCTCCCGATGCGCCGTTGCCTGACGGGATCGAGGCCCAGGCGCGTGCCGTATTCGCCAACCTCAGGCTGGTCCTCGGTGAGATCGGCCTCGGCCTCGAGCACGTCACCATGGCTCGCATCTATCTGACGCAGTTCAAGCGCGACTACGCCGCGCTCAACGCCATATGGCCCGAGTTCTGGGCGCCGGGTAAATTGCCGGCGCGCACGACGGTCGGGGTCACCGACCTCGTGCTGGGCGCCCTTGTCGAAATCGACGTCGTGGCGAAGCGTCCCTAGCCGCTATAGGCCACGGTTCGCTGCTGCTGTTCGCCCAGGCCTTCGATGCCGAGCCGCATCGTCTGGCCAGGCTTCAACCAAACCGGCTCTGGCTTGATGCCCATGCCGACGCCCGGCGGGGTGCCAGTGGTGATGACATCGCCCGGCTGCAGCGACATGAACTGGCTGATGTAGCTCACCAACGTGCGAACGCCGAAGATCATCGTCTTCGAACTGCCGTCCTGGTAGCGGTGGCCGTCGACCTCGAGCCACATCTTGAGGTTCTGCGGATCGGGAACCTCGTCGGGGGTGACCAGCCAGGGGCCGATCGGGCCAAACGTGTCGGCCGACTTTCCCTTGGTCCACTGACCGCCGCGCTCGTTCTGGAAATACCGCTCGCTGAGATCGTTGACGACGCAGTAGCCGGCAATGTGGTCGAACGAGTCCTTTTCGTCGACGTAGCGGGCTTCCTTGCCGATGATGATACCGAGCTCGACTTCCCAGTCCGGCTTCTTCGAATTCTTGGGAATGATGACATTGTCGTTGGGTCCGATGATGGCGCTGGTCGCCTTGGCGAACAGGATCGGCTCCGACGGGATGGCGGCGCCGGTCTCGGCCGCGTGGTCGGCATAGTTGAGCCCGACACAGATGAACTTGCCGGTGAAGCCGACGCAGGGCCCGATGCGCAGCTTGCTGTCGAGCACCGGGAGCTTGCCCGGGTCCGCAGCGCGGATCTTCGCCATGCCGGTGGGGGTGAGGGCATCGCCCTTGAGGTCGGGAACGACCGAGCTCAAATCGCGATAGGTGCCATCCGAATGAAGCAGTGCGGGCTTTTCGGCGCCCTTGTTGCCGACACGCAGCAATTTCATGGGTCAGACCTCCGATCTGGTTTTGGCGGCGTCTTAGTCACGCCGCCGCCCAAAGGCGAGGGCGACTTTGGGTGGATGGGTTCGCTCAGTCGGGGCGGATGACGCCCTTCTTGAGGATGATGTTGCCGTAGAGCCGCTGCTCGCCGGTCTGCACCATGGCATAGCCGGCGTTGGCGCGCTTGTAGAAGGCGAAGCGTTCGAGCGAGGTGAGCTTTACCGCCGGCTCGAACCTGGTGACGATCTTCTCGTAGGCGTCAACAACGGGCGGCCGCGCGCCGGCGTCGCCCACCACCTGCATGACGACGACGGGGTCGGGCACGAAATCATCGAGCGGCATCAGCGTGAGGATGGCCTCGAGAATGGCGGTGCCGGAGTGGCCGTCGGCACGGATCAGCCGCGGCCCGGCGCTCTCGCCGGGATAGTTGCCATCGACGATGGTGATCTCGTCGCCGTGGCCCATCGCCTGCAGCGCGTGCAGCAGGTCCGGACTCAGGATGTGGGGAATGGACTTGAGCATTCTGCTCTCTCCTCAATCGAAGATGTCGATGTCGTCGTTGAGACGGTCGGGGTCGGCGAACAGGTTTGGGCGCATACGCGCGAATTCGATGAACTCGGCCGTCACGTTGTCGATGTGAAGGCGCATGGCGCCCACCGCGGTGGCCGTGTTGCCGCTGGCGATGGCGTCGACGATGTCCTTGTGCTCGGCCTGCGTCACCTGCAGGCGGCGACGGTCGAGGATGAGCAGCCGCCCGCGCGTCAGGTTGGCCCGCGCACTTTCGATGATGGCGCGGATGCGCAGGAAGTGCATGGCCTCGAACAGGATTTCGTGGAAGCGCACGTCAAGATTGTGGAACATCTCGTGGTCGGACCGCGACGCCGCCTCTGCCTGCTGGTCGAGGCAGTCCCGCAGCTCCTCGAGCACGCCGTCGGGGTGGTGCGCCATCAGCACGCGGATAGCCTCGCCCTCGAGCGCCTTGCGGATCAGCATGAACTCGACCACGTCGGCGATCTTGACCCGCGACACCAGCGTGCCGCGCTGCGGCATGATCTCGACCAGACCCTCGCCCTGCAGCCGCGCCAGCGCTTCCGATACCGGAAAGCGCGACACCCCCAGGCGCTCGCAGATAGCGCCCTTGTCGAGGATTTCGCCCGGCTTCAGCTCCAGGGTGACGATGGCGTGACGGAGGACGGCGGTCACCGACGCCGTGACGTTTCCCCGTTCGGGCGGGGAGGCGTTGACCAGAAATTTATACGGGACTTCGGCCACGCTCATGCTAACATGTTAGTTGCATCGGGGCGGCCGATCAATCGGTGGAACGCCCGAAACGCCAGAGATTGCAATGTCAGACGTCATGTCCCGCCAAGTGGCTCAAACGCTGCTGCTCAACCCTGCCGACAACATCGCCGTCGCGGTCGCGACGCTCGACGTGGGAACCCCGACCAGCCAGGGGGTTACGACCGTCAAACGCGTGCCGCGCGGGCATAAATTCGCCATCCGCCGTATCGGTTTGGGCGAGCCGATCGTCAAATTCGGCCAAATAATTGGCTTTGCAGGACAAGAAATCGTCCCCGGCGACTGGGTGCACGAGCACAATGTGACGATCGGCAGCGACCACGGGGCATTCAAGCGGGACTATGCGTTCAGCGAGGGCGTGGTGCCGGTAGACTTCGTGCCCGAGGCGGAGCGGGCGACGTTTCAGGGCTACAAGCGCGCCAACGGACAGGTCGGCACGCGCAACTACCTGGGCGTCCTCACCTCGGTGAACTGTTCGGCGACGGTTGCCGGCTTCATCGTCAAGGAGGTCGAGCGGCTTGGCATCCTTGAGGACTATCCCAATATCGACGGCATCGTGGCGCTGAAGCAGGCCAATGGCTGCATCATCGATTCGCGCGGCGTGATCTTCGACACGCTGAAGAAGACCAGCTGGGGCTATGCGACCAACCCGAACATGGGCGGTGTCATCATGGTCGGGCTCGGCTGCGAGGGGTTCCAGATCCCCAAGCTCAAGGAAGCTTACGGCGTCACGGACAGCGACACCTTCCGCACCATGACGATCCAGGAACTGGGCGGCACCAAGAAGACGGTCGAGGCCGGGGTCGAGGCCGTGAGGGCGATGCTGCCCGTTATCAACAACGTCAAGCGCGAGACGGTGCCGGCCAGCGAGATCATGCTGGCGCTGCAATGCGGCGGCTCGGACGGCTACTCGGGCATCACCGCCAATCCGGCGCTCGGCTACGCCGCCGACCTGCTGGTGCGGCACGGCGGTACGGCGATCCTTTCGGAGACGCCGGAAATCTACGGCGCCGAGCACCTGCTGACGCGCCGGGCCCGGACGCCCGAGGTGGGCCAGAAGCTCATCGACATCATCCATTGGTGGGAGGACTACACCGCCCGCAACAACATGGAGCTCAACAACAACCCGTCGCCCGGCAACAAGCTCGGCGGGCTGACGACCATCCTCGAGAAGTCGCTGGGTGCGGCAGCCAAGGGCGGCACGACGCCGCTCAACGCCGTCTACAACTACGCCGACCCGGTGACCGAGAAGGGTTTTGTCTTCATGGACACGCCCGGCTACGACCCGGTGTCGGCGACCGGGCAGGTGGCCGGCGGCGCCAATGTTCTCTGCTTCACCACCGGACGGGGCAGCGCCTATGGCTGCAAGCCGACGCCCTCGATCAAGATCGCGACCAATTCGGACATGTACTACCGGATGATCGACGACATGGACATCAACGGCGGTGAAGTGATCGAAGGCTCGTCGCTGGAGGAGAAGGGGCGCGAGATCTTCGAGAAGATCCTCGCTGTCGCCTCCGGTGAAAAGAGCAAGTCCGAGCTGTTGGGTTACGGCGACAACGAGTTCGTCCCCTGGCACATCGGGGCCGTCGTCTGATGCAGCTTCGTCGGCTCGGCAACAGCGGCGCGGTCGTCAGCGCCTGGTGCCTCGGAACCATGACGTTCGGCGACGAAGCCGACGAGGCGACCTCGTTCGCCATGATGGACATCTACGCACGGGCGGGCGGCAATCTGCTCGACACCGCCGACGTCTATTCCCGCGGCGTCTCCGAGGAGATCGTCGGGCGCTGGATCAAGGCGCGGCCGACCGAGGCGCGGCAGATGCTGGTCGCCACCAAGGCGCGCTTTCCGATGGGCGAGGGGCCCAATGACATCGGCCTGTCGCGGCGTCACCTGGGGCAGGCGCTCGAGGCGTCGCTGCGCCGGCTGCAGGTCGAGCAGATCGACCTCTACCAGATGCACGCCTGGGACGCGCTGACGCCGCTAGAGGAAACCCTGCGCTTCCTCGATGACGCAACGCGGGCCGGCAAGATCGCCTACTATGGCTTTTCCAACTATCTCGGCTGGCAGGTGAGCAAGGCGGCGCAGATGGCGCGGTCGATGGGCTACGCGCCGCCCGTGACCTTGCAGCCGCACTACAACCTCATTGTCCGCGACATCGAGTTCGAGATCGTGCCGGCCTGCCTCGATGCCGGCATGGGACTGCTCCCCTGGTCGCCGCTCGGCGGCGGCTGGCTGACGGGCAAGTACAAGCGCGACACGGCGCCGACCGGCGCCACGCGGCTCGGAACCAACCCCAACCGCGGGCAGGAAGCCTACGGCCCCCGCAACGCGTCGGAGCGCGTCTGGGCGATCCTCGACGGGCTGGAGGCCATCGGCAAGGCGCGCGGCGCCAGCATGGCGAGCGTGGCGCTCGCCTGGGTCTGCGGTCGTCCGGCCGTGACCTCGGTGATCCTTGGCGCCCGCACGCTCGAGCAGCTCGGCGAGAACCTCAAGGCAGATGGCCTCGTCCTCAGTCCCGACGAGGTCGCCCGGCTCGACCTGGCGAGCGCCCCGGTGATGGGCGACTATCCATACGGCCCGGGCGGCAGCAGCCAGCGTCACCGGTCGATCGCCGGCGGTCGCGGCTGATCGCTGCGGCATGAGCAAGGCAGTGCTGGTCCGGATCACCGGCCGCGTGCAGGGCGTGGGCTACCGCTACTGGACCTGGCGCGAGGCGCAGCGCCGCGGCCTCAGTGGCTGGGTCCGCAACCGGCTGGATGGCAGCGTCGAGGCGTTGATCGCCGGACCCGACACGATCGTCGAGGAGATGTTGCGGGCATTGTGGACCGGACCCGAGGCGTCGGCGGTGACCGCGGTCGAGCACGACCCGACGGAGCTGCCGGACCAGACCGGCTTTGATCGGCGCCCCACGGCCTAGCGATTCTGGCCAATGCTGGAGTGGCGTTCGGCGTCCTCGATGGAACGGCGAAACAGTTCAGGCGTTTACACCGTCACAATTCGGACGCGGCACGGTCACGCACCTGCCAAACGCCGGCGTTAGCCCATCGGTGTTCCCGCGTTGGTTCAGGAGACCGGCATGCGCATGGAAACGACGGCACGCCTCGTGGCGCGCGCGACTTCGGGGCAGCGTCTCGATATCCGCTACGACCCCTCGACCAACGCCATTACATTTCAGGCCGACGACTGGTCGGCGGATGGGCGAGGTGGGGCCACACCCCGCAGCACCCACCGCGAGCAGATCGGTGCGCAAAAGCTGCGGCTGGTCAGGCGCCGCATCGTGTGAGACGCCGCGCCTGAGGCGCCGTCTCAGGCGACGGTGAACCAGGGATCGATGCCGTAGTCCCACACCAGCTCTTCGCCGGGCGCGATCTTGCGCAGGGTGTAGATGCACAGCACTTCGCCATCGATATCCGCCTCGATCTTGCAGTTAGGCGTGCTCGAGTGGTTGAGCAGTCCGGCATAGCCCAGCGGAAAGGCGTGCACGTAGGGGGCGTCGTCCCACTCGAAGGGATAGTTGCTAAGCACCGTCCCACGATCGAGCCGATCGCGCTTCTTCATGCGGATCACTGGTCCCGCCTCGATGAGCTTGCCGCGGGCGATGGCGCGGGTGGTGACGACGCCGCGCCCTTTGCCCTTGACGGTCACGAGTTTGAGCAGGCCGGGTTCCGGCAGGACGATCTTGGCAGCGGACACTTGGGGAATGACTCTCGGCTGAAGCGTTGCACCGGCGCCGAAGGCAGCCGTGGCGCTGCTCATACAAGCAAGCCACGAGCTTGTCTCCAGCCTCCCGTGCGCTGCCTGTGGACTAGTGCGCGTGATGCGGATGGAGGGGCGCGTCGCCGGCGAGACTCTCGATGATCGGGCAGTCCGGTCGGCTGTCGCCATCGCAGCAATGGGCAAGGTGCGCGAGTGTCGTCCGCATCTCCCCAAGGAGGGCGATCTTTGCGTCGAGCTCGGCGATATGGGCCTCGGTCAGCGCCTTGACGTCGCGGCTCGAGCGCCGGCGGTCGGCCCACAGGCGCAACAGGCCGCGGATGTCCTCGATCGAGAAGCCGAGGTCGCGACCCCGGCGGATAAAGCCGAGGCGGTGCACGTCCTCGGCGCCGTAGTCGCGATAGTTCGAGCTGCGGCGGCCGGCGGCGGGGATCAGCCCGATGCTCTCATAGTGGCGGATCATCTTCGTGGAGACGCCTGTCGCACTGCTCGCTTCGCCGATCTGCATGGTTTTCGCTCCGGGTCTTGACCTTCCCATGATGGGAAGGTGCATATGCGAGGTCAAGTTCGAAATCCAAGGGACACGGCAATGGATGCGCAGCACGGTCATCACCAGGTGGAGGCGCCTGAGACGGCGCGCGACCCCGTGTGCGGGATGATGATCGACCCGCTGACAGCGGTGAGCACCGAGCATGGCGGGACCATCTACTACTTCTGCTGCGATGGGTGCCGCGACAGCTTTATCGGCAATCCGGGCAAGTACCTGAACCAGGTGCCCTTCGAATTGCCGGTGCGCGGGACGAAGGTGGCGGCAGCGGGCATCCCGCACGTTCATGCCCAGCATCACCATGCGGCCCCGTCCCCGGCAGCGCCGCAGCCGGGGACGAGCTACACCTGCCCCATGCACCCGCAGATCGTGCGCGATGGTCCCGGTGACTGTCCGATTTGCGGCATGGCGCTCGAGCCGATGGTGGCGTCTCTCGATGATGCGGCCAATCCCGAGCTTGCAGACTTCACCCGCCGGCTGTGGCTGAGCGCGTTGCTCAGCGTGCCGCTGCTGGCCATCGGCATGGCGCCGATGCTGGGCATTCCGATCGGCCAGACCGATGAGATGGGTGGCCTCGGCTGGGTCGAGCTGTTGTTGGCGTCGCCGGTGGTGCTGTGGGCCGCCTGGCCATTCTGGCGGCGGTTCGCGGCATCGCTCCGCAACCGCTCGCCGAACATGTGGACGCTGATCGGGCTCGGCGTGGGCGCTGCGTATTTGTTCTCGGTGGTGGCGCTTGTCGCGCCTGGCCTGTTGCCGATGGGCGGCATGGGGGTGCCGGTGTATTTCGAATCCGCCAGCGTCATCGTCGCGCTGGTGTTCGTCGGGCAGGTGCTAGAGCTCAGGGCGCGACGGGCCACCGGACGGGCAATCCGCGGGTTGCTCGATCTCGCGCCGAAGGTCGCGCATCGCATCGGCGCGCACGGCGATACCGACGTGCGGCTCGAGGACGTGGCCACCGGCGACCTGCTGCGGGTGAAGCCCGGCGAGGCGGTGCCGGTCGATGGCGAGGTGACCGAGGGTGACAGCGACGTCGATGAATCGATGCTGACGGGCGAACCGTTGCCGGCGGCCAAGGCCGTCGGCGCGACGGTGACCGGTGGCACGCTCAACGGCGCCGGCTCGTTCGTGATGCGGGCGACGGCGGTGGGCGCCGCGACGCGGCTCAGCCAGATCGTGGCGCTGGTCGGCGCGGCACAGCGCAGCCGCGCCCCGATCCAGGCGCTGGCCGACCGGGTCGCCGCGTGGTTCGTGCCGCTGGTGGTGGCGATCGCAATCGGCGCGTTCGCGGTGTGGCTGGCGGTGACGGGCGATGTCTCGTCGGGGCTGGTCGCAGCGATCTCGGTGCTGATCATCGCCTGCCCGTGTGCGCTCGGGCTGGCGACGCCGATGTCGGTGATGGTGGCCACCGGGCGCGGCGCGCATGCGGGCGTGCTGATCAAGGACGCGACGGCGCTCGAACGGCTGGCGCGGGCCGATACGCTGGTGATCGACAAGACCGGGACGCTGACCGAGGGCCGGCCGGTGCTCGGGCAGGTGATCGCCGACAAGGGCATCGACGAGGGCTGGGTGCTCGCTATTGCCGCCGGGCTCGAACGGCACTCGGCGCATCCCCTGGCGCAGGCGATCGTCGCCGGGGCGGCGGCGCGCGGCGCGAAGGCGCTCGAGGTCGACGGTTTCCGCTCGCTGACCGGCAAGGGTGTCTCGGGCAGCCTCAAGGCGACGCCGGTGGCGCTCGGCAATGCCGCGATGATGGAGGCCGTCGCGGTCGATATTCCCGACCGGTTCGTGCAGCTGCAGAGTGAGCAGGCCCGACGGGGCCGGACGGCGATGTTCGTCGCCGAGGGTGGGCGCGTCATCGGGCTGGTCACGGTCAGCGATGCGATCAAGGCGAACGCGAAGGCGGCGGTCGCGGCGCTGCTGGATGACGGCGTGACCGTGATCATGGCAACGGGCGACGCACAGGGTGCAGCCGATGCCGTCGGTCGCGAGGTGGGGGTGGCGCGCGTCGAGGCGGGGATGACGCCGGAGGCCAAACACGATCTCGTCGCCGCGCTCAAGGCGTCGGGCCGGCTGGTGGCGATGGCGGGCGATGGCATCAACGACGCGCCGGCGCTGTCGCTGGCGGATGTCGGCATCGCCATGGGCACCGGCGCCGATGTCGCCATCGAGTCGGCGGGCATTATCCTGCTCAAGGGCGATCTCGGCGGCGCGGTGCGGGCGCGGCATCTGGCAACCGCGACATTGCGCAACATCCGGCAGAACCTCTGGCTGGCGTTCGGCTACAACGCACTCTGCATTCCACTGGCGGCGGGGGTGCTCTATCCGCTCACCGGCTGGCTGCTGTCGCCGATGATCGCGGCGGCAGCGATGAGCCTCAGCTCGGTCAGTGTCATCGGCAACGCGCTGCGGCTCAATCGCGTCAGGCTTTGAGCTGGCCCTCGATGGCCGCCGTGCGGTGGGCGCGCACCGCCGACTGCGACGGCGCCGGGTAGGGCGGCGCGGGCAGGCGCAGGCGGCCGATCGGGTTCAGCTGTTCCAGCAGTTCGGGAGAGATGGCCGCGAGGTCGACGATGAAATTGTAGGTGGGGCCGAGGGCGAGGTGGCCGCGCTCATAGGCATAGATGGCGTCGATGGTGGCGGGCACGAAATCGTCGTCGTCGACGCGCAGCAGCTCGCCGCCGGCGTCGGCGGCCGCCTCGGCGGTGAGGTCGGCGCCGGTGAAGGCGCACTTGAAGGCATAGGCATCGAACGCGGCCAGCAGTCGGGGGTCGGCCACCGCAAACGGCGACTGTGCCTCGCTGAACCCCCGCCGCTTCCGCTTCCGCGCCATGTTGGGGACATTACCAATGGGGCGCGTAGGGGAAAATACGCGACGCTACGTAGGCAATACTACGTATGACACCGCCAGGGCGGGACCTAACATGTCAGTTGACCCTTAAAATCCGCGCGGCTAGAGCGGGGCAGCATTTGCCAAGGGGCTCACATGTCCGCTCTCGAGCGCGCGCTCACCGTCGAAGATCTTAGGAAGCTGGCGCAGCGGCGGGTGCCGAAGCAGTTCTACGACTACATCGACTCGGGCGCCTA
This sequence comes from Devosia sp., assembly GCA_040007135.1. Classification (GTDB taxonomy): domain Bacteria; phylum Pseudomonadota; class Alphaproteobacteria; order Rhizobiales; family Devosiaceae; genus Devosia_A. The sequence continues at coordinate 15,500 of JBDTVO010000018.1, forward strand.
TTCCGAGGGCACCTACAATTCGAACGAAGCCGATTTCAAGAAGATCACCTTCCGGCAGCGGGTGGCGGTCAATCTCGAGAACCGCAATCTCGGCTCGACGCTGCTCGGGCAGCCGGTGAGCCTGCCGGTCGCCATCGCGCCGGTCGGCTCGACCGGCATGACGGCGCCGGACGGGGAGATCAAGGCGGCCCTGGCGGCGGAAAAGTTCGGTATCCCGTTCACACTCTCGACCATGGCGATCTGCTCGATCGAGGACGTCGCCGAGAACACGACGAAGCCGTTCTGGTTCCAGCTCTATGTGATGAAGGACCGCAAGTTCATCGAGCGGCTGATCGATCGCGCCAAGGCGGCAAAGTGCTCGGCGCTGGTGCTGACGATGGACCTGCAGATCCTCGGCCAGCGCCACAAGGATGTGCGCAACGGCCTCACGGCACCGCCGAAGCTGACGCCGAAGTTCTTCGCCGAAATCGCGCTGAAGCCGGCCTGGGCCTTCGGCATGCTCGGCACCAACCGGCGGACGTTCCGCAATATCGCCGGGCACGTCTCGGACGCGGTCAATCTCGCTTCGCTCAGCGAATGGACCAAGACGCAGTTCGACCTGACGCTCAACTGGAAAGACATTGCCTGGATCAAGGATCGCTTCGGCGGGCCGGTGATCGTCAAGGGCATTCTCGATGCCGAGGACGCGCAGCTTGCGATCGACAACGGCGCCGATGCCATCGTCGTCTCCAATCATGGTGGTCGGCAGCTCGATGGCGCGCCGTCGTCAATCCGGGTGCTGCCATCGATCGTCGATGCGGTGGGCCACAAGACCGAGGTGCTGATGGATGGCGGCATCCGCTCGGGGCAGGATTTGCTGAAGGCGCTGGCGCTCGGCGCCAAGGGCGCGATGATCGGGCGGATCATGGCCTATGGCTTGGGGGCGGGCGGCGAGGCGGGGGTGTTGCGGGCGCTGGAGATCGTCCGCAGGGAGGCCGACACGACGATGGCGCTGATGGGCGAGCGCGACATCCGCAATATCGGGCTGCACAACATCTATTCCAACGAACTCGACCGGCGGCAAGGCTACTAGCCTTACCGAATGGTCATTCGGCCGACCGCGAATTAATTTGGCGCGGAGCGGGCGGCTCGCCACCTTGCGGACGACGTTCCCTTCGCGCAGGTGCCCGATGTCTTCCGACGCTCGCCTCCCTCAGCTCGCGTCTCCCAGCGATCGCCACGATGCCGTGACCATCGGCTTTCACTGGGTGACGGCGCTCCTGGTGCTTGTGCTGTTCGGCACGGCGATGGCCTGGACCTACCTGCCGCGCGAGTGGCACCTGCGCAGCCTCGAGGGTGTGCACGTCTCGCTTGGCATCGCACTCGCTGTCGTCTTGGTTGGGCGCCTAGTCTGGCGGCTGGTCGCGGGCCGGAGGCTTTCGGCCATCGGCACGCCGCTCACCGCGCCATTGTCGCGCTTGGTCCACTGGCTGCTCTACGGATTGCTGGCGCTGCAGGTTGGGCTCGGCTTTTCGCTGCGCTGGCTGCAGGGCGAAGAGTTTTCGTTCTTCGGACTGTTCTCGGTGCCGAGCCTGCTGGCAACCAGTCGCGCGCTGGCGCACCAGATCGAGGATCTGCACAACCTCACGGCCTGGGGCCTCGTCGTCGTCGCCGGCGGCCATGCCGTGGCGGCCTTGATCCACCGCTACCTGCTCAAGGATGGCGTGCTAAGGCGGATGCTGCCGATCGCCGGCTAGGACAGCCGGCCGGTCAGGATTTCGGGTTCCAGCTCGAATCCGGACGGCGGGTGAGCTGTTCGTAGATCGCCTTGCCCATGGTTTTCAACTCGACGTCGCTGAGGTCGGAAACGATGGTGCAGGTGATCGCATCGTTGGCCCAGTAGTCCGCCGTGATGCCGTTGCGGTCGACCAGCCGCCAGACTTCCTTGCGATCGGGCAGAGCGGCTGTGATGTAGAGCGTCAGCCGTTCGGCGGCAGCGTTTTCGTACATCAGTTGCGCGGCGGGTCCAGGCGCTCCGTCATTTGGGCTGCCGGGCAAAAGCCGGGCGCCGATGAAGCGGAAGCCCTGGGCGGTGAGATCGGGCGCGTCGATGGGCGTGGCGATCCGGTTGGAGAGCCAGCGCATCAGGTTGGGGGAGTCGGCGGGCGCCTCGACGGCGTGGAGCTGTTCCTTGACGTAGAGCGCGTGGGCGGTGACGGCCTCGTCGATCAGGCGGTCGCTGGCCGCCTCGGCAGGCAGCAGGACGTCGCGGCCGTACCAGCCAATGCCGCTGCCCAGCACCACCAGCACGATGGCAGCGGCGATATTGCGGAAACTCTGGGCCCGGGCGCTGCGCAGTTCATGCGCGATGGTCCTCGGCTTCAGCCGGGCCGGAACGGCCTCGTTTCCGGCCGGAGCAAACAGCGCTTCGATGGCCTCGTTCTGGCGAGTCCAGCCGGCGACTTCGGCCGCCGCGGTCGGGTTCCCGGCAAGGTAGTGCTCGACGGCAAGCCGCTCCGCCTCGCCCAGCTGTCCATCGACATAGGCGTGCAGCGTATCGGCGGTGATCGTAAATGGCGCGGCGGTCATTTCACGGTTCTCAGCTTTGGCTCTTCGGCGCCGCCGGTCATTGTCCGGAGGGCGGCCCGGGCGCGCCCGAGGCGCGACATCAGTGTTCCCATCGGGATCTCGAGGACCCCGGCGGCTTCGGCGTAGCTCAGCCCTTCCAGCACAACCAGCAGCAGGGCTTCGCGCTGCTCGGCGGCGAGGCGCTCGATGGCCCGCGACATCTCGGTGAGGGCGATGCGCCCCGGCTGGCTTGGAGCAACGGCTGGCTCCACCAGCAGAGTTTCAACCGGCACATGCTCGCCGCGCCGCCGCGTCATGCGCAGCTCGTTGCGGTAGAGGTTGAGCAGCATGCGGAACAACCAGGACTTCAGCGAGCCGGTGGGCTTCCACAACGCCTGCTTGCGGATGGCCCGCTCGATGCAGTCCTGGACAAGATCGTCGGCGCGGTCGGCGTTCCGCGTCAGTGCCCGCGCATAGCGGCGGAGGGCCGGAATGCTGAGCTCGATCTCGTCCAGGAAAGTCTGCACGCTTGCCTCTTGGCATCAGTCCCCGCCAGTGGCGGGGATGAACTCATTCGACCGCAGTGTGCCAGGTGCCGCCGACGCCGTCGCCGGTGGTGTCACCGGGCTTGGTGTCCTTGATCCACAGATAGAGCGGCCAGCCCTTGTAGGCGACGATCTTCTTGTCGGTGTCCTTGCGGTCGACAAGGGTGAAGTCGCCGGTGACGGCGGTCGAGGCATCGACCAGGATCGGCGGCCAGTTCACGGCGCATTTGTCGTAGCAGTTGGACACGCCGACGGCGTCCTTGTCCCAGATATAGAGGGTCATGCCCTTGCTATCGGTGAGGATTTCCTTGCCGCCAACGGTCGAGGACATTACGGCGCCGCCCAGATAGTCGTCGGCGATGGCGACCGAGGCGGTCAGCAGGCTGAGGCCAACGGCGCCCAGAAGCAAAGTGCTCAGTTTCATGACAGTCTCCCTTTGGAGTTTCCCGGCGCGCCTGGTGCGGCATCGCTCGGGTCGATAACAACCCCGAAGGCAGAGTATTCCGGCGGGCAACAAAAATCTTGTGGCGCCGGGTGGCATTTGGTTTGCTTCCGGCCGGTCCAGCGGGAGGAAATCACATGAAAAGACGGCAGTTCTTCGGGTCGGCGGGTGCTGCGGCGGCCGCTGGCGTGGCAGCGGCGGCGTTTCCAGCGCCGGCATTGGCTGAGGCCAATCCCAAGATCAACTGGCGGATGACGTCCGCTTTCCCCAACTCGCTCGACACCTTGTTCGGGGCCGCCAAGCTATTGGCCAAATACGTGTCGGACGCGACCGACGGCAATTTCAGCATCGACGTGTTCGCGGCGGGCGAGATCGTGCCGACGGCGCAGGCCGCCGACGCCGTGATGGCGGGCACGGTGGAGGCCGCACATACGGCGTCTTACTACTACTGGGGCAAGGACCCGACTTGGCAGCTCCCCACGACCTTGCCGTTCGGGCTCGACAGCCGCGGCATGAACGCCTGGTTCTACTATGGCGGTGGCAACGAGCTGTGCGCCGACTTCTTCGGGGCGCAGGGGATCGTCGCCTTCCCGGCCGGCAACACCGGCGCGCAGAT
>JBDTVO010000019.1:0-19550 GCA_040007135.1 Devosia sp.
CCGACTGCCGACTGCCGACTGCCGACTGCCGACTGCCGACTGCCGACTGCCGACTCCCCTTTCCAACCTGTCCAACTCTTCATCCCCCCGCAACCTCGCGGCGAGCCGGCTCACCCTATGTTCACGCCATCGGGATCGCTGATCCCCTTCGCCAAGGGAGCCCACCGTGAAATCATCCATCGCCATCGCCGCCCTCGTCGTGACCAGCCTCGGTCTCGGCGCCGCCGCCGTCCCCACCTTCGCCCAGTCGGCGACGACCACCACCGGCGACGGCCAGGTCGGCCTCAGCCTCGGGGCCACGCCACCCGCTCCGCCCGCCGACGGCAACCAGATCGGCCTCAGCCTCAATGGCGATACCTCGGCCATGCCGATGGACGCCCGCGCCATGATGCCGATGCGCGGCGGCATGGGTCGCGGCGAGCTCTTCGTCCTCGCCTGCTCGGGCAAGGGGGCCGAAGCGCTCGACGCCGCGCTGCTGCATCTCTCCTACCGGCTCGACCTCACCACGGCGCAGAAGCCGCTGTTCGACGCCTTCCGTGAAAAGGCCCTCACCACCGAGACCAGCTTCGCCGACACCTGCACGGCCGACATGCCGCAAAAGACCGCCGGCGACGCCCCCGACATGCTCGCCCGCATGAAGTCGCGGCTGTCCCTCGAGCAGGCCCGCATCACCGCCATGAACGAGGTGCTGCCCAGCTTCGAGACCCTCTACAACAGCCTCACCGATGCGCAGAAGCAGGCGCTGATGCCCGAGCGCGGCAACGGCGGTTTCTGGAACCACGACAACGGCGGCATGGGCCGTCCGATGCAGCCCAACCGCGGCTGATCCTCGAAAACGGCGGGCGCCGCCCTCGTGTCCGCCGCGGCGAGTTCGCCCCTCGCCTGAAGCTCCGGTCCCGCTGCCGGCTCCCTGTCGCCACCGTGTGAACCTCACGGCTCGCGGCCGAGCGCTGGTGGCCCGGGCCGGAGCTTTCCTTTGCCCATCGGGCGGGCTAGGAGAACCGAAACGAGCCCGCCGATGCCAGCCTCTCCCCTGCCCCTCGATCCCAACCGGATCCGGGCCAATTTCCCCGCCTTCAGCCAGCCCGAACTCGACGGGCTCGCCTTCTTCGAGAACGCCGGGGGCTCCTACACCGCCGCGCCGGTGCTCAACCGCCTCGACACCTACTACCGGACCAGCAAGCTGCAGCCCTACGGCGCCTACCCTGCCTCGCAGGCCGCGGGCGAAGCGATGGACCTCGCTTACGTGCGCCTCGCTGCGGCGCTCAACGTCGGCGCCGACTGGATCCATATCGGCCCCTCGACCTCGGCCAACACCTACGCGCTCGGTCGCGCCTTCGACGGCTGGCTCGAGCCGGGCGAGGCCATCGTCGTCACCAACCAGGATCACGAGGCCAACTCCGGCGCCTGGCGCAAGCTCGCATCGCGCGGCATCGAGGTGCGTGAGTGGCGGATCGATCCCGACACCGGCCACCTCGATCTCGCAAGGCTCGATGCCCTGCTCGATGACAAAGTGCGCCTCATCGCCATGCCGCACGCCTCCAACATCGTTGGCGAGGTGAACCCGGTCGATGAGGTCGCGCGTCGCGCCCGCACACTCGGCGCCATGACCATCGTCGATGGCGTCTCCTACGCCCCGCATGGTCTCCCCGATGTGGCGGCCCTCGGCTGCGACATCTACCTGTTCTCCGCCTACAAGACCTATGGCCCGCACCAGGGCGTCATGGCGATCCGGCCGTCACTCGCGGCAAGCCTTCCCAACCAGGGCCATTTCTTTAACGACGCCAAGCCGCGCTATCGCCTCGTCCCCGCCGGACCCGACCACGCACAGATCGCCGCCTGCGCCGGCATTGTCGACTATCTCGAGACCGTTGCATCGCTTGCGGGAGAGACACCCGGTGCCTCGCCGTTCCGCCGCGCCCACGACGCCATGCGCGCGCAGGAAACCGCGCTGATCGCCCCGCTGCTCGACTATCTGCGCGGCAAGAACGGCATTCGCCTCATCGGCCCCGGCGATCCCGTCCGCAAGGTCCCCACCGTCTCCATCGCCACCGATCGCCCGGCCGCGCAAGTGGCTGCCGCCATCGCCAGGCACAATGTCGGCGTCGGCGGCGGCCACTTCTACGGCTACCGCGTACTCGAAGCCCTCGGCGTCGATCCGGCTCACGGCGTCGTCCGCCTGTCCTTCGTCCACTACACCACGCCCGCCGAGATCGACCGCCTCATCGCCGCGCTCGACGCCGAGCTCTAGATGCCCCGTCCCATCGCGGTCCTGCTGCTGGTCATCTGCACCCTGTTGTGGGGCATCGCCTTCGTCTTCCAGAAGGCCGCCATGGCCCACATGGGTCCGCTCACCTTCACCGCCATCCGCTACATCGGCGGCGCCGTGCTGCTCCTGCCCTTTGCCATCCCGGAGCTGCGGGCCCGCCGCGCTGCCGTCGGCCCGTTGCGGCTCGCGCCGCACCAGTGGTGGCAATTGCTGGCGCTGGTGCTGTCGTTCTTTGCCGGCGTCTGGCTGCAGCAGGCTGCCCTGCAGACGGCAACTGTCACCAATGGCGGCTTCCTCACCGCGCTCTACGTGATCTTCACCCCGCTGGTGGGCTTCGCCCTCTTCCGCGCGAGGCCGCACGCCATCGCCTATCTCGGCGCGCCGATGGCGCTTGTCGGCATCTACCTGCTGACCGGCGTCAGCCTTGGCGGCTTCAGCTTCAGCGATGGATTGCTCGTCCTCGGCGCCGTCGGCTGGGCCATCCAGATCGCCGTGCTGGCGCCGCTGGTCAAGCAGACCGGCCTGCCGGTGGCGCTCTCCGCCCTCACCTTCCTCGTTACCGGGCTGCTGGCGCTCGCCGGCATGCCGCTGCTCGAGCACCCGACCTGGGAAGGCATCTCGGCCAGCTGGATCGAGATTCTATACACCACTGTGTTTTCGACCTCGATCGCCTTCACGCTCCAGGCCATCGGCCAGCGCTATGTCCCGCCGGCCAACGCCGCGATCATCCTGTCGGCCGAGAGCCTGTTCGCCGCCATCGCCGGCGCGATCCTGCTGGGCGAGCGCCTGCCGCCGCTCGGCTATCTCGGAGCCGGCCTGATCTTCGTCGCCATCCTGATGGTCGAGGCGGTTCCCGCCCTCGCCGAGCTTAGGGCTTCTGCCCCGGCTTCGGATCGAGAGTGATATCGAGGCAAAGCACGATGTAGGCGCATCCGTGCATGAAGAAGCTCGTGAACGGCACCACCTTGACGAAGCCGTCTGCGCTCTTTCCCTGATACGTGACGGTGCCCTTCCACGTGTTCGGTCCCGACGGCTTGATGGTGTCAATGATGTTGACGCCGAGGAACTCGCGGCCGCGCGGCGTGTCCGATCCCTTCCGCAAGGCGACCAGCTTGACGCAGAGGTGCTTGCCGTCGTCGCCGCACAGCGTCACCGCATAGTCCTGTTCGCCATGCTCGGCCTGGAAGATGCCCAGCGACACCTCGTCCACGGCGCCCGCGCTCAACGGCGTCAGTGCCAGCATCGCGCCGGTAGTCAGCGCCATCAGTGTCCGCAACAGTTCAGTCATCGATTTGGTCCGCCTGGAAGGAATGCCCCGGCCGCGATGTTGCGGCGGAATTGGACTGAAATGAGGCTTCGGGGAGGGCTGTTGCCCGTCATTGCGCTGTCACCTCGCGCCCATAGCCTCATTGTCGTCCGGCCACCCCAACCGCTGGACCTTCGCCGGCGCCAACCGCCCGGCCCGCGCCGAACCCCAATCGGCATCTTCGGCCGCCCTCGCCCGGCGGCCGATTTTTGTTGAGCGCGCCGCCCCGCCCTTGTGCCCAAACCCCTCGCTCGGGCACAAAGCCTGCCGATGTCCAAACTCTACTTCCATTACGCGTCCATGAACGCGGGCAAATCCACCGCCCTGCTGCAGGCCTCGCACAACTACCGCGAAAGCGGCATGCGCACCGTGCTGCTCACTTCGGGCCTCTATGCCGAGGGCGGCGTCGGCAAGATCCATTCCCGTCTCGGCATCACCGAGGACGCCGAAACCTTCTCGCCAGGCGAAGACCTGTTCGACCGCATCCGCGAGCAGACCCACGCGGGCAAGCTCGACTGCGTCTTCGTCGACGAGGCGCAGTTCCTCACCGAGGACCAGGTGTGGCAGCTCGCCCGCGTCACCGACCGGCTCGACGTGCCGGTGATGACCTTCGGCCTCCGCACCGATTTCCAGGGCAAGCTGTTCCCCGGCTCCCAGGCCCTGCTGGCGCTGGCCGACGAACTGCGCGAAATCCGCACCATCTGTCACTGCGGGCGCAAGGCCACCATGGTCGTCCGCCAGGACTCCGAAGGCCGCGTGCTGCTCGCCGGCGACCAGGTGTCGATCGAAAAATCCGTTTACGTCTCCCTCTGCCGGCGGCATTGGGAGGAAGCGACCGGGCGCTGGCCGGTCATGAGGGCACCGTCACATGAATGAGAAATCCGAGCCGCACGGCACGCTGACCATCCGCACCCTGGCGATGCCGGCCGACACCAATCCGGCCGGCGACATCTTCGGCGGCTGGGTCATCAGCCAGATGGACATTGCCGGCGCCATCGCCGCCTTCGAGCGCGCCAAGGGCCGCGTCGTCACCGTCGCGGTCGATGCCATGAGCTTCATCGCCCCGGTCAAGGTCGGCGATATCCTGTGCGTCTATACCGAGGTCGAAACCGTCGGCGCCACCTCGATCACGGTGATGGTCGAGGCCTGGGCCCGGCGCAACCGCGTCGACGAGCGGGTCAAGGTGACCGAGGGCCAGTTCGTCTACGTCGCCTTGGGCGAAGACGGCCACAAGCGGCGCATTCCGCGCGACTGAGGGAACCGTCCGGCCCGCTCCGCGTTGGTGCGCCAAAGGGAAATCTTTCCCATGGAGCGTCACCCCATGAAGATCGCAACCAGGCGCCTGTTGCTGCGCGCCGCCACCGCTGCTGCCGTAGCCTGCACCGCTGCTCTCATCCTGATGCCCGGCGTCGCCTCCGCCGCCACCGCCACGGCGACCGCCAAGGGCAATGTCGACGTCTACGAGCGGGCCCGCGAGAGCTCGCAGTTGGTCGATACCCTCGCCAATGGCGAAATCGTCACCGTCCAGGGCTGCCGCCAGGGCTGGTGCTACATCACCCACACCGGGCCCGATGGCTTCGTTCAGGCCGCCAACCTCCGCCGCAACGGCGGCGCCATGCAGCCCGATTTCAATCTCACCTTCGCCTTCCCGCAGGGCAGCTTCACCATCGGCTCGGGCGGCGTCTCCATCGGCATCGGCAACCCGCCCCCGTATGGCAGCCCGAACTACCGCAAGGTCTGCTTCTTCACCGGCAAGGGCTACACCGGCGACAGCTTCTGCCTCGATCGCGGGGCCGCCAAAGCCTATGTCGGCAACCAGTGGAACAACCGCATCTCCTCGTTCCGCAACCCCAGCGGCCTGACCGTCCGGGTGTGCAGCGACGCCGGCTACGACGGCACCTGCCGCACCTACAGCACCAGCGCCTCCTCGCTGGGCTCGCTCGACAACCAGATTTCCTCGATCCGGATCAAATAGACCTCCTGGTCCGGACAAGTGGAGAGCGCCGTGCCCCCCGCGCGGCGCTCTCTCCATTTTGCCGTGCGGTGTTGCGGGTGGGCCCTTCCGGCGCGCCCCATGGCCCGCTAGGCTCGCCGGTGTAGTTCGGGGGTTGCGATGTCGCCTGTTGTCCGTCTGTTGCTTGCCGCCGTCGTGGCCGTCTTCATCGCCGCGCCGGTCGAAGCTGTGCAGCCCATCGGCACCGCCGCCTGGACCACCGAGGGCTGGATCAGCGGTGATGGCACGCTCTATGCGGGCCCCGGCACCGCCTACGACGTCACCGGCACCATCGCCAGCGGTATCCGCGTCCGCGTCGATCGCTGCGCCCCGCACTGGTGCCTCATCCACACCAAATCCCTCAAGGGCTGGGTGCCGCTCGGCGATGTCGCCTTCGGCCAGACGCCCAAGCCCTGGCTCGTCGGCCGAAAATTCCCCACCGAACGCGGCGGCAGCGGCGATGTCTGCTTCTACACCGGCGCCAATTTCACCGGCACCGAGCTCTGCGCCAAGTCGGGCCGCGTCTTCACCGATCTGGCGCTCGTCGGCTACGACAACGCCTTCAGCTCGGTGAAGGTGGGCAGCGGCGTCTCCGCCATGGTCTGCCGCGATCGGGGCTTCCGCTCGTGGTGCCAGACCATCGATGTCGACACCGCCCACCTGCCGGGCCTGCTCGACAACGGCGTCTCCTCGATCCGCGTTTACTGAGCCATCGTTCAGCCGGGGTTCAGTCGCAGCGTGATTGCATGCGGCCACGGCGGCACTCGACCGCCACCCCCGAGGACACGATCATGCTCACGTCCACCGCTTCCCGCATCGCCGCGCTCGCGCTCGTTGGCCTGCTCGGCACGACCGTTGCGGCCTTTGCCGCCGACGATCCTGCGGTGACCACGTCCGCCGCCAACCTCCGCACCGGCCCCGGCCTCACCTATTCCGTCATCACTTCGCTGCCCGCCGGCACCGATGTCACCGTGCACGCCTGCACCGCCACCTGGTGCGCGCTCACCACCGACGATGACGACGAGGGCTTCGTTGCCAAATCGCTGCTCGATTTCGACGTCGGTCCGTCGCCGTCCGATGAGGCGGCCGAGGTCTGCTTCTACCAGGGACCCAATTTCACCGGCCCGAACTTCTGCGTCGAGCCCGGCGATTCCGACGACCACATCCCCGGCAACTATAACAACGCCATCGAGTCGATCCTCGTCACCGGCGACGCCGTGGTCGAGGTCTGCACCGGCGTCGGCATGCACGGCGCCTGCGACAGCTTTGACAGCTCGGCCAAGAAGCTCCCCCCGGTCCTCCGCGACCAGATCAGCTCCTACGCCGTCGACAACGGTGACGGCACCGGCGGCGGCGACGACGGGCAGATCGGTGGCCCTGACAGCGCCGACGTCACCACCGACGACGGCAGCATCGGCATCACCCTGAACTAGCCCACCCACCAAGGCCCCTTCTCCCTCCCCCAGAAAGGGGGAGGGTCGGGGTGGGGGTTGACGCACTAGCCTCTCCTGCCGACTGCCGACTGCCGACTGCCGACCCCTGCCCCTCACGCCCTCTTGCACCCCGCGTGATTGGCCCTCCGCGCAAAAATCCCTATATCAGGCGCATCACGGAGGGCCCCATGCTCAAGACCTACCCCGTCTCCCACACCGACGCCGAGTGGCGTTCCCGCCTGACCCCGGAGCAGTATCGCGTCATGCGCGACCACGGCACCGAGCGTCCCGGCAGCTGTGCGCTGCTGCACGAGCACCGTCCCGGCGCTTTCTCCTGCGTTGGCTGCGACACGCCGCTGTTCGAAAGCACGCTCAAGTTCGAGAGCGGTACCGGCTGGCCGAGCTTCAACGACCCACTTCCGGGCGCCGTCGAAACCACCACCGACCGCACCTTCGGCATGTCCAGAACAGAGGTCCACTGCGCCACCTGCGGCAGCCACCTCGGCCACGTCTTCCCCGACGGTCCGCCGCCCACCGGCCTCCGCTACTGCATCAACGGCGTCGCGCTGAACTTCCAGCCGGCGACCGCGCAGTAGCCTTTCGCCTCTTCCCCTCTCCCCCCTTGGGGAGAGGGTGGTCCGACGGACCGGGTGAGGGGTAGCCCCGCCCAACGGCCGACACCGACACCTGCTTGAACGCCAGCGACGCCAGCAGATGCACCGCCGCCAGCGTCCCGAAGATCGCGCCGATGAAGTTCTGCCCGGCGCCCCAGAAAGCCAGCGTCCCCGCGGCAAACATCGCCGCCTTGAACACGATGAGCCCGGGCATCTCGAGCCGCCGCGCCGAGCGCGGTGCCGCCAGCACGCCCCATAGAAAAATCGCCAGCACTGGGAGGCCGACCGCCAGCCCGTAGCGCAGCCCGCCGTCGCCGCCGCGCACCCACCCGAACAGGCTCAGCGCAATCAGCAGCGCCACCTCGAGCGCGAATGCGAGCAGCAGATTGCCGGCCTTGAGCGATGCCACCGTGTCCCTCCGCTGCCGGCTCTAGCAGAGGGTCGTTAAACGCTCGCTACTTCTTCTTCGGCTTGCCGGCCTTGCCGGCCTTCGCCGGTGCCGCCTTGGATTTACTCGCGGCGGCCCTCAGCTTCGGCGAAGCCTTGAGCTTTTCCTTGGCCTCGGCCTTCACTTTGCCACTCGCCACCATGGGCTCAGATTTCGCCTTCTTGGGCGGTGGCGCGGTCAGGGTGTCCATCTGCGGTTTCTCGGCGACCGCCACCTGGGCGCGGGCCCAGTATTCGTGCTCGCGGCCGTGCGGCCGCCCGTCTTTCTCCCACAGAAAATATGCCTGCTCGCGGATCGCGTGGTCGCTGTGCTGGGTGGTCATCGGGTTCTCCCCTGTCTGATCGAATCAAGTCCCAAGCTTGGCCCCGGTTCCGTCCGAGGGGAATCCGCCACGACGAATGGCAGGCATGCCAGCGTGACGTCCGCTTGACACCCCGCCCCCGCCATGTTCTCTTTTTGTTCCATTGGACGCCCGCCATGGACGCCACCATCCTCCACGCCGACCTCGACGCCTTTTACGCCTCGGTCGAGCAGATGCTGAACCCCGAGCTGCGCGGCAAACCCATCGCCGTTGGCGGCGGCGTCGTCCTCGCCGCATCGTACGAGGCCAAGCGGTTCGGCGTGAAGGGCGGCATGCCGGGTCGCCGTGCCAGGGAGCTTTGCCCCGGCCTGATCTTCGTCACCGGCCATTTCAGCGAGTATCAGCGCCTCGGCGACGCCGCCATCCGCATCCTCGACGACTACACCCCGATCGTCGAGCGCATCTCGATCGACGAGGCCTTCGCCGACGTCGCCGGCACCGAGCATCTCTTCGGCCCGCCCGCCGCAATCGCCGAAACCGTGCGCCGCCGCGTCCGCGACGAGGTCGGTCTGCCCATTTCGGTCGGCGTCGCCCGCACCAAACATCTCGCCAAGATCGCCTCGCAGGTGGCCAAGCCCGATGGCCTCTGCGTCGTCGACCCGGCGACCGAGCTGGAGTTCCTGCACGAGCTGCCGGTCGAGCTGATGTGGGGCGTCGGCCCCGCCACCAAGGCCCGCCTCGCCAGCCTCGGCGTCACCACCATCGGCCAGCTCGCCACCACCCCCGGACAATCGCTCGAAAAGCTGCTCGGCCCGGCGGCCAGCGACAAGCTCCACGCGCTCGCCTTCAACCGCGATCCGCGCTCCGTCGAAATGGATCACCGCGCCCGTTCCGCCGGCGCCCAGTCGGCGCTCGGCAAGAAGCGGCCGACACTGCAGGTGGTCCGCCCGACGCTCATCCACCTCGCCGACCGCATCTCGACGCGGCTTCGCGCCAAGACCCTCGCCGGCCGTACCATCACGGTGCGCGTCCGCTTCGCCGATCTCACCGCCGTCACCCGCGCCCTCACCCTCGACGCGCCCATTGCCGCCACCGGCATCGTCGCCGAGATTGCCGAGGACCTGGTCTGGTCGGTGCTCGCCGATTACCCCGAGGAGCGCTTCATCTCGCTGCTTGCCATATCGATGTCGCACCTCGAGCTACAGCCGGTGTTGCAGCTCGAACTGTCGCTCGGCCTCCCCGGCGAATCCCGCCGCCCCGGCGCCCGCCGCGGTGCCGTGCGCTGGATGGCCGACAAAGCGATGGACAAGGTCCGATCGCGCTGGGGCTGGGAGGCCATCGGTTACGCTTCGGTCGTCTTCGACAAGGGCCACGCCGTGCCCGACGCGTTCCGCGAGCTGGCCGAACGCGACCTATGAGGCGGCGCTGATCCGGACGAACGCCGCACCGCGTGCATCGAGATAGGTGCCGGCCGGCGTTCGCACCAATTTGACCATCATGCCCTCGCAGCTCGGGCAGCGCAGCACGATCCCCGGTCCACCGACATAGGCCAGCAGCGCTCCCATCATGTGGCGCTGTCCGCAATGTGCGCATTCGCTGGCGCTGGTGGTCATCTCGACGCCGAACATCGCCATCATCTCGCCGGCCACCGCATTGCCGTCGAGCACCAGCGCCCGTGCGATGTCGTCGCTGTCGTCTGTCATGGCGCCCTCCTCAGCTTCCCGTCGGACCGAAACGCTCGGTCCGGATGCGGCCGGGTGCGATGCCGAGGTCGCCGAGCCCGTTGGCCGCCGCCTCGACCAGCAGTGTCGGCCCGCAGATGTAGCAGAGCGGCTCGCGCCCAAGCGGGCCGGCCACCTCTGTCAGCATCGGCAGGTCGATCCGCCGCGTGAACCCGGTCCAGCCCGGTGGCTGGCTGCGCGTCAGCGTGAACCTCACCTCGAGCCCCGAGCCATCGGCCGCCAGCGCCGCGAGTTCCTCGCGATAGATCAGATCGTCAAAACTGCGCGCCGAAAACAGCAGCCGCGTCGGCACCGTCGAGCCCACCGCCTTGCGATGCCGCAGCATCGCCATCAGCGGTACCACGCCCGAACCGCCGGCGATCAGCAGCAGCGGCCCGCCCTTCTTTTCGTCCCAGACGAAGTATCCGCCGATCGGTCCGCGCACCTCGATGCGGTCGCCCACCATCGGCACCTCGTGCAGATATCCCGACACCTCGCCACCGTCGATGTGCTCGACTGTCAGGTCGACCCGCCCCATCGTCTCCGGCGCCGAAGCGATCGAATAGCTGCGCTGCGCCACATAGCCGTCGGGGGCCCGCAGCCGCACATCGTAGTGCTGCCCCGCCTGGTGCCGCATCCAGGCCGGCAGGCTGAGCCCGAAGGTCTTGACCTCCGGCGTCTCCGGCGTGATCGCCGAAATCGTCGCGATTTGCCATTCGATCGGGGTCATCTCAGTCGCCTGTGTAGCGCTCTTCCTTCCACGGATCGCCGTGGTTGTTGTAGCCCGCCTGCTCCCAGAAGCCGGAGCGGTCCTTGTCCATCAGTCTGAGGCCGGTGACCCATTTTGCGCTCTTCCAGAAGTAGAGCTGCGGGACCACCAGGCGCACCGGGCCGCCATGCGCGGCCGGCAGCGGCTGTCCGTCATACTGGTAGGCAACGAACGCCCGCCCGTTGATGATGTCGGTGAGCGGCATGTTGGTGGTGTAACCTTCCCAGGTGAAGGCGGTCACGAACTGCGCCCTTGGGTCGAGCTCCACATGCTCGAGCAGCGTATCGACGCTGACGCCGCGCCATCGCGTATCGAGCTTGCTCCACTTGGTGACGCAGTGGATGTCGACGAGAAAGTCCTGCGCCGGCAGCGCCTGGAACTCGTCCCAGCTCCATCCTACCTTCTGCTTGACCAGGCCCTCGATCGAAAAGCTCCATTTGTCGAGCTTCACCCGCGGCGTCGGTCCGGCGCTGAGCACCGGAAAATCCCGCGTCTCGTACTGCCCCGGCGGAATGCGCTCGGCCCGGCTCTGCGGTTCGCGGCTCCGGCCCACGAACCCCCGCGTCACGAACTTTTCGTCCACGCCCGCCTCCGTCTGCACCTGCCGAACCATAACACCTGCCGGCGGCTTGCCTAGCCTCGACGGAAACGCTGTCATCGCCTACCAACGGGCAACAGCCTGCGGACCAACGTCCGCCATCGTCGAGGGGGACCACAAGGTGAAAATCACCTCCATCAAGACCGCCGCCACCAGCGGCCACGGCATGCACCTGTGGGTGCGCATCGAAACCGACATGGGCATCACCGGCCTCGGCGAATGCGTCCATGGTGGCACCGGCGCCATCGCCATCATCCAGTCGCTGGCAGCGCGGCTCGAGGGATGCGACCCGTTCGCCATCGATGCGCTGTTCGAGGGCATCCGCCGCGAGCTGGTGTTCGACGGCACCCAGGGCGGCACCTTCATCGTGGCCCTCTCCGGCATCGAACTGGCGCTCTGGGATCTCAAGGGCAAGGCGCTGAAGACCCCGGTCTACGAATTGCTCGGCGGCAAGTTCCGCGACGACATCCGCGTCTATTGCGACTGCGAGGTCGAGCCCGGGATGAACATGAGCGAGATCAAAGAGGTGGTCGACAGCGTCCTTGCGGCCGGCTTCACCGCCCTCAAGGTCGACCTCGACATGTTCGCCTACCACCACCACTCCAGCGAGACCGAGGGCTTCGTCAAAGACCGCTTCAACATGACCCCCGGCCACTGGGAGCATGACCGCATGGTCGAGCTCGCTTCGATGGTGGTCGAAGCAGCCGGCCCCACCATCGACGTTGCCGCCGATCTCCACACCCGCCTCGACACCCACTCCTCGATCCGTCTCGCCCGCGACCTCGAACCGCTCAAGCTCATGTGGCTCGAGGAACCGGTGCCGCCCGAGAACATCGACGTCATGCGCACCATCACCCAGGCGACCTCGACCCCCATCTGCGCCGGCGAAAACCTCTATCTCCGCCACGGCTTCCGTGAGCTGATCGAAAAGCAGGCCGTCGACATCATCATGCCCGACATTCCCAAATGCGGCGGGCTGAGCGAATGCCGCAAGATCGCCAACATGGCCGAGCTCTATTCCATCCCCTTCGCGCCGCACAACGTCAGCTCTCCCATCGGCACCATGGCCTCGGCCCATGTCTGCGCCACCGTCCCCAACTTCCTCATCCTCGAGTACCACTGGTTCCACCGCGATTACTGGAACACCATTATAACCGACAACCGCAACATCATCGAAAACGGCCGCATCGCCCTCACCGACCGTCCCGGCATCGGCCTCGATCTCGACATGGACGTGGCCCGCGCCCACCAATATCCCGGCACCACCTGGTTCGAATAAGCGCCCCGAACCCACCACCCCTGCCGACTGCCGACAGCGACCCACATGGTAAACCCCTCCTTTCCCCGCACCCGCCAATTCGCCGCAACCGCACCAACAAACCCTTGAGGGTTCCTCGGTAGATTTACCGAGCCGGTGGAACCTCCCGGCATCACTGCCGAGGATTGCGTGCTCCGCCGGAACGAACCCCTTGCCGCCCGTGCCGAGGCCTCCGCCAGCGCCGTGGCCGAGCCGCCCGAACCTGCGGCCGCCCCGACCTTCACCGAGCGCCGGCAGTCTGAGCGCCGCGGCATGGACCGGCTCCGCGCCGAAGCCCTGCAGTCGGTGATCTCGCGCGTCGAAGACCGCAACTTCAACGGCATCAAGGAGCGCCGCGCGCCGATGTTCAGCGGCCGCTCGCGTTTCAAGCTCGGGATGCAAACCTGGCGCATCGTGCTCGTTGTCGTCGCGCTCGGCGCCGGCGGCCTCGCCGCCTTCCTCGCCACCAGTCACGGCCCCGCCGAGCCGGCGGCGACGGTCGAAGTCGCCGTACCGGCAAAGCCGCTGACCACCAAAATTCTCGTCGCCGCCGAAGCCGTCCGCATCGGCCAGCCGCTGGCGCCCGCCACACTCGTCTGGAAGGACTGGCCCGTCGACGCCGTCCTCGCCGACTATGTCACTGCCGACACCGCGCCCGACGCCACCACCACCATGGCCGGCTCGATGGCGCGTACGGATATCCTCGCCGGCGAGCCGATCCGTCCGCAAAAGCTGGCGCCCGCCGGCCAGGGCTTCCTCGCCGCCATCCTCGATCCCGGCCAGCGCGGCGTCTCCATCCCGGTCAACGCCGAATCCTCCTCAGGCGGCTTCATCCAGCCCAACGACCACGTCGATGTGGTGCTCAGCCGACAGACCGATTTTGGCCAGTCCTCGGAAATCGTCCTCAGCAACGTCCGCGTCCTTGCGGTCAATTCCGCCCTCGGCGGCAATTCCGGCGACGCCTCCGCCGAAGGCGCCCAGAGCTTCACCGATCGCGCCATCGCCACGCTGGCGCTCGACTCGATGCAGGCGCAGGTCGCCGTCAACGCCGTCGCGCTCGGCAAGCTGTCGCTGGCGCTGGTTGCGGCCACCGATGTCGCCACCTCGGTCGAAGTCGACCACGCCGCCGCCAATGCCGCGATCCGCATGACCAGCCCGTTCTGGACGAAATAACCGCCGTGCCGCGACGCGGTCGCGTCCATTAAGCCGAAATTGACCTTACATCCGTAAGACTGCTCACACCCGAGGCACTATCTAAGCGTCCCATGGCCAGCCAGTCCCGTCTTGCGCTCATCGCCGCCCTGATCGTCCCCGCGCTGCTCGTTGCAGCGGCTGCACCGGCGCGCGCCCAGACCGTCAACTACGATCTGGCCACCACCTCGGTGATGAAGATCAACCTGCCGGTGTCGCAGGCGGTCACCGTCGTCGTCTCCGACGCGGTCGCCAAGGTCGTCGCCGCCGATCCCACCATCGCCGACGCGCAGCCCATCACCGACCGCTCGATCTACGTCATCGGCAAGGGTTTTGGCACCACCACGGTCAATCTCTACTCCGCCGCCGGCACGCCGGTCGGGCTGCTGGCCGTGCAGGTCGGTGCCGACACGCCCGCCATCTCGCGCGCCATCTCCGCCGCCGTCCCCGGCTCCAAGGTGAAGGTCTCGAGCGTCAATGGCCGCATCCTGCTGTCGGGCAGCGTCGGCGATTCCACCTCGATGCAGAAGGTGCTCGACGTCGTCGCCCAGTTCGGCAGCCCCGGCGTCGTCAACACCGTCACCCTCAGCGGCGGCCAGCAGGTTAATCTCGAGGTCCGCATCCTCGAGGCGCAACGCGACGCCAACCGCCAGCTCGGCATCTCATGGGAAGCCCAGGCCGGCGGCGCCAAGGTCGGCTACGTCGATGGCGGCATCGGCAACACCCTCGCCCCCGCCGGCGACGCCAGCACCTTCTCCGGCTTTGCCGCCAACGTCATCAACGTCCCCGGCTTCAGCCTCACCGCCTTCGTCAATGCCATGGAGACCAAGGGCCTCGTCCGCACCCTTGCCGATCCGAACCTGACAACGCTGTCGGGCGTCAGCGCCAGTTTCCTCGCGGGCGGCCAGGTGCCCATCCGCACCTACGACGACAACAATCACGTCACCCTCAACTACAAGGATTTCGGCGTGAAGCTGGTCTTCACCCCGGTGGTCCTGAGCGGTGGCCGCATCCAGATCCACCTCACCCCCGAGGTGAGCTCGGTGGCGCTCAGCCCCGACTCCGATCCGCTGTTCACCACCCGCAACCTCGATGCCACCGTCGAGCTGCGCGACGGCCAGAGCTTCTCGGTCGCCGGCCTCCTTCAGAACGAAACCGTGCTCAGCCAGAACCAACTGCCCTGGCTTGGCGACGTCCCGGTGCTCGGCTCGCTGTTCAAATCCTCGAGCTTCAGGAAGCACGATACCGAGCTGGTCGTCATTGTCACGCCGCGTCTGGTGCAGCCCAGCGGTCCCGGCCAGCCGATCGCCACTCCGCTGGACCAGACCCGCGCCGCCAACGACCCCGAGTTCTTCGCGCTCGGCCAGATGGAGGTCACGCCCAAGATGATCAAGTCCGTGCAATCGGGTGCCGGCGTCAGCGGTCCCTACGGCTACATCATCGATCTGGACGGCGGCTCATGATCCGCCACCTGCGTCTCGGCCTGATGCTCACGGCGGCACTCGCTGCCGGCGCGCTCTCGGGCTGCGCCTATGACTACCTCAATCACTCCGACCGCCTCGGCTACAGCGCCGGCGACGCCGTCAAGGCCAATCTCGAGAGCGAGACCATCAACCCCGGCGGCGCCAAGACCAACACCGGCGGCCTCGGCCAGAACGGCATCGTCATCCCCCCCGGCTCCTACACCGCCCCCGCCTCGCCCTAGACTTTCTGCTCCCTCCCCGTTGCGGGAGGGTAGCGACGGTAGGACCGAAGGTCCGTAGCAAAGCTAGGGTGGGGGAGCAGTCGGCACCGAGGCAGCGCGTGCCCCGACACAAGACTAAAACGTCGCCCTAACAGGCTACGCCCGCGTCGCCGCCGCCAGCAGTTCGAGATTGTTCGCCACCACCACGCTGTCCGGCGCCATCGCCTTGGCCTTGCGCAGATTGGTCAGCGCGCCGCTGAAATTGCCGCGCAGCATGTAGGAATAGCCGAGATTGTTGTAATACTGCGCCGAGGCGCCCGAGAGCGAATACAGTGACGCATACACCCGGTCCGCCAGATCGAACCGGCCCAGCCGGTCGTACGACGCGCCGAGCCCCACATAGCCCTCGGAGTTCTTCGGGCTAAGCTCGACGACGCGCTTGTAGAGCGCCGCCGAATAGCCGAAATCGTTGTTGCGGAAATGCGCTCGGGCCTCGGTCAGCGCCCGGTCGGCGGTGTAGTCGCCGACATCGGGCAGCTCCGCCACCGCCAGCCTGTTGCTGCCGAAGGTGCTCTGCCCCACCAGCGAACTGCATCCGCTGAGCAGCACCGCGCCCAATGCGATCACCGCCAGCGCCAGCCCCTTGCGCCCTACCATCGTCTGCCCCTTTTCGCCGCCGCGGCCTGCACGCCACGAGCGGTTGAGGCTCAGCCTAGGACCGCATGGGTTACGAGCGGTAAACATCTCGCTCCCGTTCACCGGCACGGTAAACGCCGCGTTAGCGCTGCCCGGTCATCTCAGGGCGCACCATCACCTTCACATCGCCCAGCCGCGGCTCACCCGCCAGTTCGCCCGGCACCGCCGCGATATCGACGACGCGGCTGATCAGCGGATCGAGCGCCAACGCGCCCGCTGCGATCATCTCGACCGCCCGCCGGTGCGTGTGCGGATTGAGATAGGCGGCCTCCAGCCGGATTTCGCGCACCAGCAGGTCCCACGGCTCGATCTGCATGCGCTGCCCGCGCGCCATCACGCCGAACAGCACCACCGCCCCTCCGGCCTTGGTCGCGCCCAGCGCATCGGCCAGCGTCGCCGGCACCCCGGCGCATTCGAGCGTCACGTCGACGCCGCCCGGCGCAATCTCGCGGATCGCCTCGATCACCCCACCCGGCCCCGGATCGACCGCATCGGTCGCCCCGGTGCGCAACGCCAGCTCGCGCCGCGGCGCCTGCCTTGTCGAGAGGATCACTTTCGTCGCACCGGCCAGCCGCGCCAGTTGCACCATCAGCAGCCCGATGACGCCGCCGCCCAGCACCGCGACGCTGTCCCCCGGCTTGATCCGCGCCACGTCCAGCCCGTGCAGGCAGCACGCCAGCGGCTCCGAAAACGCCCCGTGCATCGGATCGAGTCCCGCCGGCAGCACCAGTGCCTGGCGCGCCGGCATCACCACGAACTCGGCAAAGCCGCCGTCCCGCGTCACCCCGATCGCCTGGAGATTGGCGCAAAGGTTCACCCGCCCGCGCCGGCACGCCACGCACCGCCCGCAGGCGATGTTCGGATCAGCCGTCACCCGGTCTCCCACCGCCAGTCCGCTCACCGCGGCGCCCACCGCCTCGACGATGCCGCAGAACTCATGTCCCAGCGTCACCGGCAGCGCTGTCGGATATTCGCCGCGAAACATATGCCGATCCGACCCGCAGATCCCCGCCGCCTCGACCCGCACCAGAACATCGTTCGTCCCCGGCACCGGCCGCGCCAGCTCCTCGACCTGCATCCGCGCCGTCGCTGTGAGCCGCGCCGCTCTCATTGCGGGCTCAGGCCGGCCATCGGCGCGGTCAGCGTGCACACCATTCCGCCGGGCGCATAGTCGACCTGCACCTCACCGCGGAAATCGCCCGGCAGCACCTTGCTGATGAGGCGTGACCCAAAGCCCTTGCGGCTCGGCAGCACAACCGGCGGACCCCCGCTTTCTCGCCACGCGAACACGAACTGCGCCGCGCCGTCCGCCCCCACCCCGTCGGTGGACCACGAGATATCGACGCGCCCGCCGTCCACCGACAGCGCGCCGTATTTGACCGCGTTGGTGGCAAGCTCATGCACCGCCAACGCCATCGACAGAGCCTGCCGCGGCGACAGGTCCACCTGCGGCCCGCTGACCTCAATGCGCCGGTGCATCGAGCGATGCGGCTCGACGGCGGACTCGACCACCGAGCGCAGCGGCGCGCTCGACCAGGTGGCCGTCATCAGCATGTCGTGAGCGCCGGCCAGGGCCGCCAGCCGGGCGCTGAAATCGTTGCGCCGGTCGGCAATGTCGTCGCCGCGCAGTGTCTGCGTGGCAATCGCCGCCACCATGGCGAGCGTGTTCTTGATGCGATGATGCAGTTCGGCGCTGACCACCCGTTGCTGCGCCTCGGCGTCCTTGGTTGCGGTGATGTCGCGCACCGTTCCCACCAGCCGCAGGCCGGTCGGCTCAGCCACCAGTTGCGCGCGCGCATGCACCCAGCGCTCGGGCGCGTCGCCGTCAGCCAGCACGCGATAGTCGAGATCGAGCTGCCCGTCGCCGTCTGGCGCCAGCGCCCTGGTTGCCGCCGGCGTCAGGCGCAGCCGGTCCTCGGGATGGATGCGCGCCGCGAACACCTCGAACGAGGCGGGGAGCCCTGGCTGGCCGCCGAGCAGGGCAATCGCTCGCTCATCGCCGGTCAGGTCGACGAAGCGGCCGTCGACCACGTAGCACTGCCACACGCCCATCTCGGCGCTCGACAGCGCCAGCTTCGCCCTGAGCTCGCTGTCACGCAGCGCCGCCTCGGCCTGCTTCTGCTCCTCGATATCGGTGTTGGTGCCGATCCACGCCAGGGTGCCATCGGCGTCCGCGATCGGCACGGCCCGCGCGATGTGCCAGCGGTAGGTGCCGTCGTGCCGTCGCAGGCGGAATTCGGTGGCGTAGGGCTGCTTCGTCGCCAGCGCGGCGCTCCAGGCCTCGGCGGCCCGGCCCATATCCTCGGGATGCACGATGGCCGCCCATTTCTGACCGTCGAGATCGCCACGCGAGGCGCCGCTGAAAGCGTAGACCTGGTCGTTGAACCAGTCGAGGTTGCCGTCGTCGAGCGCCGTCCACACATGGTTGGGTATCGACTGCGCCAACCGCCGGAAGCGCGCCTCGCTGTCGACCGCAGCGACCTGCTTGGTCGTCTCGCTGCACACCACCAGCACGCCGCCGACGCCGCTCGGTGCCGAGTCGTCGTCGATCGGGCTGTAGCTGTAGGTCCAGTAGACGTCCTCGCGCTGGCCGTTGCGGGTGATCGGCACCAGCGCGTTCTCGTGCCAGGTGGCCGGACCGCCCGCCATCACCTGCTCGATCTGCGGGCCGATGATCGGCCAGATCTCGTCCCACACCGCCCTCGCCGGCTGCCCCAGCGATCCCGGATGCCGCTCCGGCCCGATCGAACGCGCATAGGCGTCGTTGTAGAGGCACGCCCCGGTCGGCCCCCAGAAAATGTACATCGGGTGCCCGGTGTTGAGCATCAGCCGCACCACCGTGCGCAGCGCCTGCGCCCACCCGGCCGGCGGTCCCAGCACCGTCTGGCTCCAGTCCTTGGCGCGCATCAGGGCGCCCATGGCCCCGCCGCCCTCGAGGAAGGCGAGACGCTGGCCCTCTGTCCCGGCGGCGGCACTCATCGGTGTCGCTGACCTCCACGGCATGATCGACGCACCCGTGTTGTCGAAACACCGGCCCCGCGTCAATTCACTCGGCAACCTCCCGGCGGGGACTCTGCGTTCCCTCTCCGTTCCAGCTGTGGTAGAGACTCGCCTGCCATCGCGCCACTGACATTTTCGGGCACGATCCCCACATAGGACTGGTCCCAGCCTCAGCCGCCGCGAGTCTCCCATGCCCGACAAACAGCCCCAGCCCGTCCGGCGCGAGGACA
>JBDTVO010000020.1:0-19345 GCA_040007135.1 Devosia sp.
TCGACCTCGGCCCTCGCCGCCGCGGTGGCAAACGGCAGGCCCCAGCGATTGCCCCCCTGCCCGCTGAGCAGGAAATCGGCGCCGGTGAGGATGGTCTGCGCTGCGCTGCGGCGCGATTGCGGCATGTAGCCGATCGCAGCGTTGCCGCGGCGCGGCGATGCGCCCAGAACCTCGATGCGGCCGCCGCTGACCGGCACCAGCCCGAGAATGGCGCGCATCAGTGTCGTCTTGCCGGCACCGTTGGGGCCCATGACGGCGACGAATTCGCCTGGCTCGATCGCGAAGGACACCTGTGAGAGGATATTGCGGCGCCCGAGCGTGATGCTCGCGCCGTCGAGTCGAACGGCACTCATGGGGCATCGCCAAGCGCGGCGCGGACCGCCGCGATTTCTGAGGCGAGCCAACTCTGGACGGTCTGGCCCTCGGGCATCGTTTCAGTGATGCCGACGACCGGAATATTGTTGGCTTTGGCGATATAGAGCAGGCGGGCCGTGGTGTCGTCTGTGACCTGGCTGTTGTAGAACAGTATTTTGGCTGTACCGGAGTGCAGTGACTCCTCGAAACCGGCGACTAGGCTGGGGCCGGGCTCGGTGCCGTTCATCACCGCCAGCTGGAACGGTTCGTTGAGCATGGCAAAACCCATTGCTGTGGCCATGTAGCTGAACACAGGTTCCGTCGCCGTCACGGTCAGACCGTCATGTGCCGCTCTGATGGTCGCGACATCGGTCACCGCGCTGGCGAAGGAACTCTCGAACGCGGCGAGCCGCGCACGGTAGTCGGCGGCGTTGGCCGGATCGCGGCGTTCGAGTTCGGCGGCGAGCGCCGCGGCAACGGCGGGAAGCGTCGCCGGCTGATACCAAAGGTGCGGGTTCGCACCCGGCCTGGCGCCTACGAGTTCGGCCACAGACAGCACGGTGCGCGCCGGCGCGGTCGTCGCCGAGACCAGCCCATCCATCCACGCATCGTAGCCGGCGCCGTTCGTGATCACGATGTTGGCGTCGGCAATGCTCCGTGCTGTCGAGGGACTGGCCTCGAACAGATGTGGATCGGTGTCCGGGTTGCTGAGGATGCTGCTGACGGCGACATGCCCGCCGCCCACCTGCGCAGCGACGTCGCCGTAGAAGTTCTCGGCCGCAACAATGCGGATCGGCTCGGCGCCGAGGGCGACCGACCACAAGCCGACAAGGCCCACAAGGATCAACAGAAAATGACGCACGCTGATGCCTCGGGATTTGCCTTTTGCGGCGCTGGACGTTATAACATTACGTAGCCGAGCGGTGCGGCGCCTGTCAACGGGCGAGCGCATGGATGGGCGGCAAAGAGGATTTTCAGGCCGGTTGCATGATTGATACTCACACCCACGAGGGTCACGACCACGTCTGGGCCGACGATCTCACCCGCAATCAGGAGCTGGTGCTGGGCGCGTTGGCGCACGCCACGGGACCGTTGTCGGCATATGAGATTCTCGATCGGCTGCGCGACGACGGCTTGCGCGCGCCACTGCAGGTCTATCGTGCGCTCGACAAGCTGACCGAGCGGGGCCTCGCTCACCGGCTCGAATCGCTCAACGCCTTCGTCTGCTGTGCCGATGCCGACTGCCATCGCACCGGCGGCATCGGCTTTGCCATCTGTGAGAGCTGCGGCCGTGTCGAGGAGTTCGCCGAGCCCGCGATCCGGCAGTCGCTGCGGCGCTGGAGCAAGGCGTCGGGCTTCGTGCCCGATCGCATGACCATAGAGTTGCGTGGCCGCTGCGCCGATTGCGCGGGCGCCGCCGGCTAGCCGGCCTTGCGTTCCTGGGCTGGCGCAAGTGCCAGTTCGGTGATGGTCGCGAGGGAGACGGGTCCGGCGAAGACGCTGCCCTGGAATTCGCTGCAGCCGAGACGGACCAAGGGGCCCACTGCCGTCTTGTCGTCGATGTCCGTCGCGGTGACGTCGATCCCCCCCTGCCGCGCCGCGTCGATGATTGTGCTGGCATAGGCCCGGGCGCCGGAGCGAGCGCCGATGCCGCCGGTCACCGCCACGCCCAGGCGGATACCGTCGACCAGCCCCGGGTCGAGATAGTCGAGTGCATCGGGGCTGAACGCAAAGTCTGCCAGGGCCACCTGCACCCCGGCGCCCCGCAGCCTCGCGAGATGAGGCCGAAGCACCGGAGCGGACGGCAGCTGGTCGGTGGCGACGGTGAGATGCAGGCGATGTGGCGGAAGGCCGGTGGCGTTGAGGGTCGCCGTCACCTTTTCGGCGAACACGTCGCTCTGCAGTTGGGACGGGCTGACTTTGACCACGAGCTGCAGGCCAAGCAGCGGCACGACCTCGTCGGAGGCGCGCCTGATGGCAAGCGTTCCGACCTTCTCCATCAACGCCGAGAGCTCGAGGGGGGATAGAACTTCTTGCGCGACCAGTGACCTGTCCGGCCGCCGCCAGCGGAGCAGCGCTTCGACGCCGACCATGCGTTCGGCGCGGATATCGAAGATCGGCTGGTAGGCGATCTCGAAGTCGCCGGCGGCGCTGCCCCCAAGCAGCAGGGCGACGTCGTCGTCCGAGGTATCAGCGCGGCGCGGCCTGCCCGCCGAGGCTTCGTCGACCAGCTTCGATGCACGGGCGTTATCGTGCTCCCTGCCCCGCATCCCCGACTCGTGACTGGCCAGCCGGACGATCCGCTTCAGCATGCTGCGACGCAGCATCCCCAGCCCCAGCACCAGCAGGCCGCCGATGACCACGAGCAGAACCGAAGCCGGCAACAGGGCGCGATTGAAGGCCGCCTCGCCGGGCCGGTCGGGGACCCACGACAGCGTGCCCACCGGGCCGCCGGTGATGTTATGAATGGATATTGCCGAGCTGTCCTCGGGCGGATCGAGCGCAAGGGTCGCGAGCGGCATCTGATAGCGGGAGGAAATTTCCTGCAGGATCGCCGGAGTGACGTGCCGCTCGATCCACAGGATCCGGCGCGCCTCGCGGGGGACCGACATCTGGGCGCTGGCGGTGGTGTGGATCGAGATCGCGGCAACACCGGCAGGCCCATCCTGATCCGCGGCAAAGGCCGTCAGCACAGTTGCATCACCGGTGGCCGCGATGCCTTTGTCCAGCGAGGCCAGCATCGCCTTGGCCGAGGCGAAGCGCTGAACGACGTTACCGACGATCGCGCCGGCGTTGTTCTCACCGAAGATGATGCCGCCGTCCTGGTCGGTGACCATCACCAGGTCATAGGTCTGCCCTAACCGCGCCGTGGTGCCCCAGGTGTTGTCCATCCAGGCCGGATCGGGCTTCACCACCACATTGAGGTGGGCCTCGCTCCACGTCCCTTCATCGCTGACCGAGTCGCTGAGGCCGTTGAGGAAACCTGCGAGGGCGGAGTGCATGGCGCTGATGCCCCGGCTGTCCTCCTGCCGGTCGACGTCGCGGGCCATCAGCGTCATGGCGCCGATCACCAGCGCCGCGCTCAGGACATAGAGGAGGAACGCCGGCAGCGCGATGCCAAGCGCAAAGCTGCGCAGGGGTCGCCGGCCGAAAGCCAGCGCCGCCGGCTGCAGGGGCGCGGCGGGCGGCGGAGATTTGGCGTCGAAGCTTGCCTTGGCCACGGGCAGTCCGCTCCGTTAGCGAAGCGGAAACCGTAGCAGGGCGGGCTTAATTTCAGGCTAAGCGGCGGTGGTTTCTGCGGCGCGGCGGGCCAGCCGGGCGCGAATGTGCTCGGCGTCGGCCCGCGGCGTCGCTGCAAACAGGGCCTGGGTGTAGGGATGCCGGGGGTTGGCAAACACTTCCTCGCGCGTCCCCTGTTCCACCACTTCGCCCAGATACATGACCATCACGTCGTCGGCGATGTAGCGGACAACGGACAGGTCGTGGCTGATGAAAATGTAGGTCAGCCCGAACTCGTCCTGGAGGTCGGCGAGCAGATTGAGGATCTGCGCCTGGACCGAAAGATCGAGGGCGCTCACCGGCTCGTCGAGCACCAGCAGCTCCGGATTGAGCATCAAGGCCCGGGCGATGGCGATGCGCTGGCGCTGGCCGCCTGAGAACATGTGCGGGTAGCGGTTGAAGTGTTCGGGACCGAGCCCGACCTTTTTCAGCATGCGCTGGGCGAGGTCGGTGCGCTCGGCCGCCGGCGTCGCGGTGTTGATGGCGAGCGGCTCGGCCAGCACGTCACCGATCTTCTGGCGCGGGTTGAGCGAGCCATAGGGGTTCTGGAACACCATCTGCACCTTGCGGCGCAGTGCCTTGCTGACGCCCGCCTTGCGGATGTCGACGGCGACGCCATCCATCAGCAGCTCGCCGGAGGTGGGGGGATCGATCAGCGTCAGGATGCGGGCAAGGGTCGATTTCCCCGACCCGGATTCGCCGACGATGGCCAGCGTCCTGCCCTTGTCGACCTTGAGGTTGGCATCCTTCACCGCCTGGATAATTCGGCTTCCGCCGATGCCCGAGCGCACATGGTAGTCGCGCCGGATGTGCCTTGCTTCGACGACCGCGGTCATGCTGCGGGCTCCCGATAGTCGCCGATGGTGGGAAGACGGTCGCCGGTGGCATTATCGGGAAGCGCCGACAGCAGGGCGCGGGTGTAGGCGGATTTGGGCGCAGTAAAGAGGGTGAGCACATCGGACTCCTCCATCTTGTGCCCACGGTACTGCACGATGACGCGATCGGCGGTCTCGGCGACGACGCCGATATTGTGGGTGATCATGATGAGACCCATGCCGGTCTCCGCCTGTAGCCCCACCAGCAGGTCGAGGATCTGCTTCTGGATGGTGACGTCGAGCGCCGTGGTCGGCTCGTCAGCAATCAGCAGCTTCGGGCTGCAGGCAATGGCGATGGCGATCATCACGCGCTGGCACTGGCCGCCCGACATCTGGTGCGGGAATGAGCGCAGCCGGCGTTCGGCATCGTCGATGCCAACCTGCTGGAGCAGATTGATGGCGCGGGCGCGGCGGGCTTTCTTGTCGAGGCCGAGGTGGAAACGCAGGACCTCCTCGAGCTGGAAACCGACGGTGAAACATGGATTGAGCGAAGCCACCGGCTCCTGGAAGATCATCGAGATGTCGCGTCCGATGATCTCGCGCCGCTGCACACGGCTGAGGTGGAGCATGTCGCGGCCGGCGAATTCGAGCTTGTCGGCAGTGACGGTGGCGGTGGGTGGCAACAAGCCCATAACCGCCAGCATCTCCACCGACTTGCCGGAACCGGATTCGCCGACGATCGCCAAGACCTCGCGGGCATCGACGGCAAGATCGATCCCCTCGACGGCGTTGAAGACGCCGAACGAGGTATCGAAGCTGACCGTGAGGTTGCGGATGTCGAGCAGCGGCATCCGCTAGCTCCGCTTCAGCTTGGGGTCGAGCGCGTCGCGCAGGCCATCACCGATGAGGTTGATGGCGAGCACGGTCACGAGGATGCAGAGGCCGGGGAGCGTCACAACCCATGGGGCGCGCTGAATGAACTCGCGGGCATTGGCCAGCATGGTTCCCCATTCGGGCGTGGGCGGCTGCGCCCCGAGCCCGAGGAAGCCGAGGGCGGCCGCGCCGAGGATGGCGTCGGAGAAGCAAAGGGTTGCCTGGACGATGAGCGGCGCTAGGCAGTTGGGGAGGATCGTCATCACCATCAGGCGGACATCGCTCGCCCCGGCCAGCCGAGCCGAGGTGACATAGTCGCGGGTCTTTTCCGTCATTACGGCGCCGCGCGTCAGGCGGGCGAAGAACGGCAGCAGGGTGATGGCCAGCGCCAGCATGGCGTTGTTGAGCCCGGGGCCGAGCACCGTGACCAGCACCAGTGCGAGCAGCAGGTAGGGGAAGGCGAGGATGAGGTCCATGACGCGCATGATCGCCGCGTCGACCGAGCCGCGGAAATAGCCGGCGACAAGCCCCAGGATCACGCCGACACTAAGCGCCAGGGCCACGGTGACAAAGCCGATAAGCAGCGAGTAGCGCGCGCCGTAGATCAGTCGAGAGAGAATGTCGCGGCCGACCGGGTCGGTCCCGAGAAGGAATTCCGGCCGCCCGCCCTGGGCCCATGAGGGCGGCAGGAGGAAGTATTGCTTATACTGCTCGACCGGATCGTAGGGCGACAGCCAGGGCGCAAACGCGGCGACCAGCAGCAGCAGCACGAAGACCACGAGCCCGATCAGCGCACCGCGGCTGCGGGCGAAATAGTGCCAGAACTCGCGCTGCGCTGCGAAGCGGCCGGTAACGACGGCGGGAGCGATCTCGGTGGTGGTTTCGGTCATCAGTGCACCCGGATGCGCGGGTTGATGACGGCATAAAGCACGTCGACGATGAGGTTCACTGCCATGACGATGAGGGCGATCACCAGGAGCCCGGTCTGCACCACTGGATAGTCGCGCTTGTAGATGGAATCGACCATCCACTTGCCGATGCCGGGCCACGAAAAGATGCTTTCGGTGAGGATCGCGCCACCAAGCAGCACCCCGACCTGGAGGCCGATGGTGGTGACCACCGGGATCAGCGCGTTGCGCAAGGCGTGGATGCCGACCACGCGGAATTGGCGCAGGCCCTTGGCGCGGGCGGTGCGGACATAGTCCTCGCCCATCACCTCGAGCATTGCCGAGCGGGTTTGCCGGGCGATGACGGCGAGCGGGATGGTGCCGAGTACGATGGTCGGCAGGATGAGGTGCGACAGCGCCGACTGGAAGGCGCCCTTCTGGCCGCTGAGCAGGCTGTCGATCAGCATCAGGCCGGTGACCGGCTTGAAGAAATACTGCAGGTCGATGCGACCTGAAACGGGAGTCCAGTGCAGCGTCGTCGAGAACAGGATGACGAGCAGCAGACCCCACCAGAAAATCGGCATCGAGTAGCCGACCAGCGCCGTGCCCATCAGCCCCTGGTCGATCCAGGTGCCGCGGCGGGCGGCGGCGATGATGCCGATGGGAATCCCCAGGACAATGGCAAAGATCACCGCGCACAGCGACAATTCGAGCGTTGCGGGAAACAGCTTCAGGAATTCGCCGATGACCGGGCTGTGGGTCGAGATCGACTGGCCGAAGTCACCGTGGAGGATATTGCCGATGTAGCGGAAGTATTGCTCCCACAGCGGCTTGTCGAAGCCGAACTGGACCTTGAGCTCCTCGTAGCGCGCAGCAGTCACGCCGTGCTGGCCGGCAAGGGCGAGGATGGGATCGCCGGGAAGCACCCGGACAAAGCCGAACGCGCAGATCGTGATGCCGATCAGCGTCGGCACGATCAAGGCCAGTCGGTTGAGGATGAACCTGAGCATCCGGCTCCCGCAGATACCCTAAGATACAAGAGCGGCGCGAGTTGCCTCGCGCCGCTCCGGTGGCTGTCTATTCGGCGACGTCGGTGCCGTCGAAGCGATGCATGCCCAGCGGGTCCTGCACGATGCCCGTCACCTTCTTGTTGGCGACGAAATACACCTGGCTGTGGGCCAGCAGGAAGGCCGGAGCCTCCTTGGCAAAGATTGCCTGCGCGTCTTCGTAAAGCGCAGTGCGCTTGGCCATGTCAGCAGTTCCCTTGGCATCCTGGATGTCCTTCTCGAAGGCCGGGTTGCACCAGCTCGAGTAGTTGGACACGCCGATCGCCGAGCAGGCGAACAGGGTGGCAAAGAAATTGTCCGGATCGCCGTTGTCGCCCGACCAACCGATCTGGAAGGCACCTGGACGATCAGGCTTCTTGCCGGCTTCGCGGTACGGGGTCCATTCCATCTGGGTGATGGTGGCGGTGACGCCGACCTTGGCCCAGTCGGCCTGGATCAGCTCGGCAGCGCGCGCAAAGTTCGGGTTGTAGGGACGCACGCGATCGGAGGCCCAGAGCTGGATAGCGGTGACGTTATGCGCCTTGAGGATCTCGGCCGCCTTTGCCGGATCGTAGGCGTCGGTCTTGACGTCCTTGTTCCAGCTCCACATCGTCGGCGGGATCAGGTTCTCGGCCTTCACCGCACCGGCATCCTGGAACAGCGCCTTGATCAGCGAGTCCCGATCAATCGCCATGTTGAGGGCGTGGCGAACGTCGGCGTTGTCGAGCGGCGCCAGGGTGGTGTTGTAGCTCATGTAGCCGACATTGAGACCGGCCTGCTCCATGACGTTGAGATTGGCGTCAGCTTTCAGCATGCCGACGTCGGCCGGGTTCGGGTAGGCCATGACATCGCACTCGCCGGCCTGCACCTTCTGGGCGCGGGTGGTGGCGTCGGGGGTGATGGCGAAGATCAGGTCGTCGATCTTTTCCTTGCCCTTCCAGTAGTCGGGGTTGGCCTTGAAGCGGATGGCCGAGTCGAGCTGGTAGTCGACGAACTGGAACGGACCGGTGCCGACGGGCTTGTTCGACATGTCGGTCAGGTTGCCCGACTTTTCGAGCTGCGCGGCGTACTCGGCCGAAAAGATCGAGGCGAAGTCCATGCCCAGGTTCGCCAGCATCGGCGAGTTGGGCTCGGTCAGGATGAGCTGCACCGTGTAGTCGTCGACCTTCTTCCACTCCTTGGTGAACTTGGGCATGTCCATGCCCTGGAAGTAGTCGTACGAGGTCGTCTCGGTGTACTTGGCCCATGGGCTCGTGGGATCGTTCTGACGATTGAACGACCAGAGCACGTCATCGGCGTTGAAATCGCGCGTCGGGGTGAAATAGTCGGTCGTCTGGAACTTCACGCCCTTGCGAAGGTGGAATGTGTAGGTCAGCCCATCGGCCGACACGTCCCAGCTCTCGGCGAGACCGGGCTCGATCTCGGTCGAGCCATGCTTGAACTCGACGAGGCGGTTGAAGACCGTGCGCGACGAGGCGTCGAGGTCGTTGCCACCAGTGGTGGTTGCCGGATCGAAATTGGCCGGCGAGGCTTCCGAACAGTAAACCAGCGTCTTTGCATAGGCGCTGCCCCCGAGCACCGCGGTCAGAGCCGCGGCGGCGAGGAGGGTGTGCATCAATTTCATGATGGGCGTCTCCCAAGATTATGTGCCCGGCGCATTTTTTGCCCCGGGCTTGGTCCGCAGCAAAGCGTGTTTCCAATTGGCGCGCAACGGGAATGTTCGTCTAGTGACTTGGAGTTGAAGGGGGTTTCGGCCTCCTGCTGCTGCCCCCGGCGGGCTAAGCAATTGGTGTGTTTGACCAAATGGTCAATGGCAACGGACAGGCGATGAGCATCAGCGTCGGCATGGTCACGGTGGTCGTTCCAAGCTACGGCGCGGGGCTGGACTTCTTCGTGCGCGGCCTCGGGCTGGCGCTCCTCAAGGACACCGACCTGGGCGGCGGCAAGCGCTGGGTGGTGGTCGGCGGCGCCGGCGGGGCGCGGCTTCTCCTCGCCGAGGCGACCACGCCGGAGCAACGGGCAGCAATCGGCAACCAGGCCGGCGGGCGGGTCGGCTTCTTCGTCATGACCGACGATTTCGCGGCCGACCACGCAAGATTGACCGCCGCGGGGGTGCGCTTCCTCGAGCCGCCGCGTTACGAGAGCTACGGCACGGTCGCCGTGTTCGCCGATCCGTTCGGCAATACATGGGACCTCATCCAGCCTACGGAGACCAGCGCGTGACTCTTCGCCGCCTCGGACGCACCGACATTGAAATCGAGCCGATGATCTTCGGCTGCAACGTGCTGGGCTGGTCGCTCGACGCGACCGGGGCCGGCGCGGTGCTCGATGCCTTCCTCGACGCCGGCTTTGCCGCCTTCGACACCGCCGACAGCTACGGCAAGGGCATGTCCGAAACCATCCTCGGCAACTGGATGAAGGCGCGTGGCAACCGCGACAAGGTGCTCGTGTTCACCAAGGTCGGATCGGATATGGGCCAGGGCCACCGCGACCTCAGTCCGAAATGGATCGAAGAGGAGGTCGAGGCGTCGCTGAAGCGGCTCCAGACAGACCATATCGACCTCTACCAGACTCACTGGCCCGACCCGAACACACCGCAGGAGGAGACGTTGCGGGCGCTCGACCGGCTTGTGAAGGCCGGCAAGGTGCGGGCCATCGGCTCATCGAACCAGAGCGGGGCGCAGCTCGGCGAAGCGCTGACGATCAGCAAGCGCGAGCACCTCGCGCGCTACGAGACGGTGCAGAACGAATACAACCTCTACGACCGCGCCGGCTTCGAGGCGGTGCAACCCATCTGCATCGCCGAGCAGGTGTCGGGCATCGGCTATTTCAGCCTGGCGCGCGGGTTCCTGTCGGGCAAGTACCGCAGCGCCGCGGACGCCGACAAGAGTCCGCGCGGCAAGGGCGTGGTCGAGAAATACCTCAACCCGAAGGGCGAACGGGTGCTGGCGGCGCTCGATACCATTGCCGCCGCGCACGAGGCCAGGCCCGCCGAAGTGGCGCTCGCGTGGATTATCGCGCAGCCGGGTGTCGGAGCGCCGATCGCCTCGGCGACGACGCTCGAGCAGGTGGCGAGCCTCGTCAAGGGCGCCCGGCTGACGCTCACGGCAGCCGAGCTCGCTGCATTGACGGCGGCAGGGCGCTAGCCGACCACCGTTCCGAAGAGGAGGCCGACGGCGGCGGTCACGGCCATTGCCAGTGCGCCCCAGAACGTGACGCGCAACACGCCGCGCCAGAGCGGCGCGCCGCCGGTGCGGGCGCCGAGCCCGCCCAGCACCGCCATGACGACAAGCGAGACGACGACGATCGCCGGTACCGCCGCGCTGTCGGTCACAAGCATCGCCGCGATCTGCGGCAATGCCGCGCCTCCGACGAATGTCAGCGCAGAGGTGAGCGCCGCCTGGATCGGTCGCGCAGTCGAGACTTCGGTGATGCCGAGTTCGTCCCGTGCGTGCGCGCCGAGAGCGTCCTTGTCCATCAGCTGGCGGGCAACGGCGTGAGCGGTTTGGGGGTCGAGGCCGCGCCGCTCGTAGATGGTGGCGAGTTCCTCGAGCTCGTCGTCCCAGTGGATCGCGAGCTCTTCCTTCTCGCGCGCCAGGTCGGCCCGTTCGGTGTCCGACTGCGAGCTGACAGACACGTACTCGCCGGCTGCCATCGACATCGCGCCCGCAACCAGCCCGGCGAGGCCGGCAAGGACGATTGCGCCATGAGCTGCGCCCGAGCTCGCGACGCCGACCAGGATCGAGGCAACCGAGACGATGCCGTCGTTGGCGCCGAGCACTGCGGCACGCAGCCAGCCGATGCGGTGGACGAAGTGCTCATCGGCGTGGATCGAGGGCGAGTCGGTCATCAGCAGGCTCCTTTGGCGCGCCAATGCCTCACGGCGCTGACGCCAACCTTACGCGACAAGATAGCCGCCATCGACCGGCAGCACCGCACCAGTGATATAGGCGGCAAGCGGCGAGCACAGGAACAGCGCCGCGGGCGCCACATCGGCCGGAGTGCCCCAGCGCCCGAGCGGCATCCGCGCCAGCAGTTCGGTGTTGCGCGCCGGGTTGGCACGCGGCACTTCGGTCATAGCGGTTTCGATCCAGCCGGGCGCCAGCGCGTTGACGCGAATGCCCTCGGCCGCAAAGGCAACGGCCAACGATTTCACCAAGCCCACCAGGCCCGCCTTGCTCGCTGCATAAGCGGGCGCGTGCGGCGCGCCGAAGAAGCTGAACATCGAGCCAATGCCGAGCAGCGCCCCGCCCCTGAGGTTTGGCCGAAAGGCGGTCGCCACCCGCATCATGCCGGTGAGGTTGATGTCGATCGCGGTGGTAAAGCCTTCGATGGTGAACTCTGCCGCCCGCAGATTGACCCCGGCGCAGTCGATCACCGCGGCGACAGGCCCGAGGCTATTGGCGAAGGCCTCAACGGCACCGGCGTCACGAACATCGAGCTGGCGGAACGTAATTCGGTCTGCCGATGCCGAGGCGACTTCGGTCTCGGTCGCGCCGGTTGCGACCACCGCTGCCCCGGCGTCGCGAAACGCCGAAGCGATCCCGAGCCCGATCCCCGACGTGCCGCCGACGACGACGGCGGACTTGCCCGAGTAGAATTCGGCGGCCCAATGGCTCATCGGACGAACTGCTCGACATAGTCCGCGCCCAGGCCCACCGAGGTGTAGTGCTTGCGGCACATGTCGATCTTGGTGAACACGTCTTCGAAGCCGATCTGCCGGTTCTGCTCGTCGAGGTAGACCATGCAGCCCGAGATATTGAAGAAGGTGATCATCTCGGCGCAGTCCGCTGGCACGGTCAGCGTGTGGATTTCGCCCGGCGGTTCGAACACGTAGGAGCCGGTCTCGGCGATCCAGTCGTGCTCGAGATAGTGCCAGCGCCCCTTGATGACATAGCCGTGCACCGGCGCGGGATGGAGGTGGCGGCTGAGGATGCCGGCGCGGCGGACGCGCAGCAGATTGCACCACTGGCCCTGCATGGTGTTGAGCAGCAGCGGTCGGAACCATACGCCCTCGGCCTGCGGCACCCAGACGCGCTCGTCGTCTGGCAGCGCCATGATCTGGGCTTCGCGCGCCGCCAGGGGGTGCGCCGATCCGTTCAGTGTGTCGTACATGTTTGCCTCGCAGCAGGATGCGCCAGTCTGGCAGGAGAAGCGGCTGCCGTCACGTCACCGCGAGGCTCGCGACGGCTGGACGAAATGGCGTGTCGCCGCCCTCGCCAACGGCGCATCGGCGGCGCAAGAGTTGCGGCGGGAGAGCAGCAATTGAACGGCGCGGCACAATCACAGGCGGTGAGGACGACCGCCTTCGGCATCATCCTCGCGGTGGCCCTCTGCCACGGCATCAACGACATCATGCAGTCGCTGCTGACGGCGATCTATCCAATCCTCAAGGCCAGCTACGGTCTCGACTATGTGCAGTTGGGCATCCTGACGCTGACCTTCCAGTGCACCGCGTCGCTGCTGCAGCCGGTGATCGGCACCTACACCGACAAGCGGCCCCTGCCCTATTCCATCGCCGCCGGCATGGCGGCGAGCGTGATCGGTCTCATCGTCCTCGGCTTCGCGCGCGACTACTGGCTGCTGCTTGTCGGCTCCGCCGCCATCGGCTTCGGCTCGGCGGTGTTTCATCCCGAAAGCTCGCGGGTGGCCCGGCTTGCTTCGGGCGGACGGCACGGGCTCGCGCAGTCGATCTTCCAGGTGGGCGGCAATTCAGGGCAGGCGGCGGGCCCGCTGCTCGCGGCCTTCGTGGTCCTGCCGCACGGGCAAAGCTCAATCGCGTGGTTCGCGCTTGCGGCTTTCGCGGGGATGCTGATCTTGACCCGCGTCGGCCACTGGTATGCCGAGCACCGCCGGGCGACGGCGCATCATCCGCCGGCGAGCACGGCCCTGCCCTTCGACCGCCGCACGACGATGATCGCCCTCGTCGTCCTCGCGATCCTCACCTTCACCAAGAACATCTACACCGCCGGCATGGCCAATTATTTCACCTTCTATCTGATCGAGCGCTTCGACGTGCCGGTGCAGCAGAGCCAGGTGATGCTGTTCCTGTTTCTCGGCGCGTCAGCGCTGGGGACCTTCGCCGGCGGCGCGATCGGCGATCGCTTCGGCCCCAAGCTGGTGATCTGGCTGTCGATCCTCGGCGCGGTGCCATTTGCGCTGGTGCTGCCCTATGCCAACTACACCTGGACCATCGTCCTGTCGGTGCTGGTGGGCTTCATCATCTCGTCGGCGTTCCCAGCGATCGTGGTGTTTGCGCAGGAACTGCTGCCGGGCCGTGTGGGCATGGTGGGCGGCACCTTTTTCGGCTTCGCCTTCGGCATGGGCGGCATCGCGGCCGCGGTGCTGGGGGCACTCGCCGACGCCTGGGGCATCGAGGCGGTGTTCCGGCTCACCTCGTACCTGCCGCTGCTGGGACTGCTGACCGTGTTCCTGCCCGACCCGTCGCGGCTGAAACCGGCGGTCGCCTAGCGCCGCTGCAGCAGCATGCCGACGAGGTCGCCGACCCGCTCGTAGTCCTCGGGCAGGTTGTAGGCCTGCGCCGAGAGGCGAAGCCAGAGCCGGTCGCCCAGCGCAACCACCGGCACGTCGCAGTCGAGCGCGAGCAGCTCGCCGCGCAATTGGTCCGCCCGTTCCTCGGTCATCGCCCCGGTGAGCGGTAGTTCGACCAGCGACATGGCGGCGTGGAGTTCGGGGGCGTGCGCCGTTGTGCCCCAGCGCCGTGCCAGCATCGACGCGGCCGACGCCGCGAGCCTGGCGTTGGCGCTCATCAATGCCTCGCCGCCGAGCCGGGTGTGGACGTCGATTGCGTCGGGCAGCACCAGCGCCGCGCTCCAGTCGCGCGTTCCGGTCCAGTCGAACTCGGCGGTAAAGCCTTCGCCGTATCCCCACGAGATGATGGTCGGATGCAGCTCGGCCTGCCGCTCCGGCGCGGCCCAGAGGAAGCCGGCGCCCTTGGGCCCCATCCACCATTTGTGGCCATTGCCGACATACCAGTCGGCGCCGATCGCCGCGATGTCGACGGGAACCTGACCCGGCGCGTGAGCCCCGTCGACCAGCACGGCCACCCCGGCCGCCCGCAGCGCCGCAACGATGCGAGCCACGGGAAACACCAGCGCGCTGCCCGACGTAATGTGGTCGACGATCGCCAGCCGCGTGCGCGGCGTCACGGCGTCGGCGAAGGCGTGCAGAAGGCCATCCGCGGTGGTGTCGGGAAACGGCAGCCTGGCGACGACGACCCTGGCGCCAGTCCGCGAGGCCACGTGGTTGGCGGTGCGCAGCACGGCGCCGTAGATGTGCTCGTGCAGCAGGATTTCGTCACCGGCGGCGAACGGGAACGAGGCCAGCACGGCATTGACGGCCGCCGTGGCGTTGTCGACCAGCACAACGTCCTCGCCGCGCCCGCCGATCTCCCGCGCCACCGCGCTCGCGGCCTCGCGCAGCGCTGCCGGCAGCACGCGCTGCATGAACAACGTCGGCGCGGCTTCCATGCGTGCCCGCCAGCGGTCCTGCCGCTCGAGCACCTCGAGGGTAGTGGCGCCGTAGGAGCCGTGATTGACCACGACGGTCCGATAGTCGAGGCCCCAGAGGCCGCGGATTTCCGGCGTGTGGAGGGCTACCAGTCGAATGCCTCCACATTTTCGCGGGCGCCGAGGAAGAAGGCATCGGCCACCAGGCGCAGCGGCGCGTCGCTGACGTCCGACTTGCCCTTCTTCAACAGCTTGGCGAAGTGTTCGTAGATGCGCTCGTATTCTTCCGACGGGTTGTCGATCACCACGGCGCCATTGACGCGCAGCACGGTGCCGCCCTTGTCGAGCTGCAACCGGTCGCCCTTTCCGGTCTCGATGGCGATCTGCCAGATCTCGCCCGATTCCTCGAGCCAGTTGAACCCCGCCGACATCTGCGGCTGGTGCGGCTCGGCCGACTTGAAGGTCAGCTCGACGTCGATCGGGGTTTGCCGGTTGACCGGGAACTTCAGCACCGACTTTTCAACGAACACCGGAAACGGCAGGATCCTGGTGAAGATCGACAGCGCATTGATGCCGGGATCGCAGACGCCGAAGCCGCCGGGCTCCCACACCCACTCCTGCCCCGGGTGCCACTTGCGCACGCTCTCGCGCCAGTCGATGCGCACGGATTTGACGCCGTCGCGCTTGAGGATCTTCCTCGTCGCATCGACGGCTTCATTGTAACGCGAGTGCCAGGTCTGGAATAGAATGCGCTTCTTCTTCTTGGCGTAGGCGACGAGATCGTCGAGCTCGGAGATGGTCTGGGTCGGCGGCTTTTCCATCAGCACGTGCTTGCCGGCATCGATGGCCTCGCGCACAAAGGCATGACGGACACCCGGCGGCGTGCAGATGGCGACCAGTTCGACCTTGGGGAGCGCCTTGTAGAGTTCTGCGGGAGTGCGAAACACCGGCAGGTCGCGGTGCGCGATCATGCGTGTCGAGACGGTCGCGGCGACCTCGAAATCGGATGATTTGTCGATCACCGGCAAATGCTGGTCGATGGCGATCTTGCCGACACCGATGATGGCGATCTTTTTCCTGGCCATGACGCCTTCTCCCTTACCCGAGCCGCGGGGCGGCAGTTAAAGCGTTCGTACGTCGAATGCAAACGGCGCAACCGCCGGGTCGTCTAGGCGATCAGGATGGCGCGGAAGTCGTTGACGTTGGTGCCGGTCGGGCCGGTGACCAGCAGGTCGCCGATGGCGGCGAAGGCACTGTAGGCGTCGTTGCCGGCCAGCATTGCCCTCGGATCGATCCCCGCGTGCCGCATGCGCGCCGCGCTTGTGCCATCCGCCACGGCCCCGGCGTTGTCCTCGGAGCCGTCGATGCCGTCGGTGTCGGCGGCAAGCGCGCTGATAGCGCCGACACCCTCGACGGCGAGCGCGAAAGCGAGGAGGAACTCGCTGTTGCGGCCGCCCTTGCCCTCGCCGCGCAGGGTGACGGTGGTTTCACCGCCCGACAGCAGCATCGCCGGCCTCGCGAACGGCCGGTTGCGCGCAGCGATCTCCTTGGCCAACGCCGCATGGACCAGCGCTACGTCCCGCGCTTCGCCCTCGATCGCGTCGGACAGGATGTGGGCGTCGATGCCACGGGTCTTGGCTAACACCGCAGCCGCCTCGAGCGATCGCGCCGCCGAAGCGACGATGCGGACGCTGTTGCGGGCAAACACCTTGTCGTCGGGCGACGGCGACGGATTGTCGCTCCCGGCCAGCAGGTGGGCGGCAGCGGGCGGCAACTCGACGCGATAGTGGGCGACCAGGTGGCGCGCCTCGGCCCGTGTTGATTTCAGCGGCACGGTCGGGCCGGAGGCGACGAGCGCCGGATCGTCGCCCGGCACGTCGGAGACAATCAGTGTGGCGACGCGCGCCGGGGCGGCATGAGCCGCCAGCCGGCCGCCTTTGATGGCGCTCAGCTCATTGCGGATCGCGTTCATTGCCGAGATTGGGGCGCCGGAGGCCAGCAGGGCGCGGTTGACCGCCTGCTCGTCGGCGAGGGTCAGCCCAGAAGCCGGCGCCGGCAGCAACGCCGAGCCGCCGCCGCTGATCAGGGCGACCACGAGATCGTCGGGACCAAGGCCCGCAACCCGCGACAGCAGGCGCCGGGCCGCGAGATACCCGGCCTCGTCGGGCACCGGGTGGGCGGCTTCGACCACCTCGATCCAGCGGGTCGGGGCGGCGTAGCCGTAGCGGGTGACGACCAGCCCTTCGACCGGCTCCCCCCAGGCGTCCTCGAACGCCCGCGCCATCTGCGCGCTGGCCTTGCCGGCGCCGACGACGAGGGTGCGGCCGCGCGGCCGCTCCGGCAGGTTGGCGGCGATTGCGAGCGCCGGATCGGCCGCCGCCACTGCCGTTTTGAACAGCTCTTCGAGAAATCCCCGGTCCATTGCTGCCCCTTCCTCCACGTTGGAAGTGCATGGAACCCGCCCCGTGTGCAATATCGCCCTACTGTCGCCGTGAACCTTTTGCTCTCTTGCGGCGTTTACGGCCGAAATGCGTCCGTGACCGGGGGTTCTATTCGATGAGCAGAAACGCACTCTACGCGACGCTGGGCGTCCTTGGCCTTCTGGTCATCGCGCTTGCTGCCTATGTGGTCTACCAGCAGCAACAGCAGCCACAATTGTCCATCAGCGTCGACAAGAACGGCATCAAGGTCAACGGCAATGGATGATGTCCTCCGCGAGGGGGTCGTGCTCGAAGCCCTGGTGCGCGGGCTTGGCGAACAGGGCCAGGGCGGGCGCCCCGGGAACGATCCGGGCCGGCTCAAGGCATACCCCATCAAAGGGACCATCGATCTGGTGGCCCTTGCCGAGGCGATCGAAATTGCGCTACGCGGCGGCGTCCAGTATGACGACGGCACCGCGCCGGCGGATCTCAATGCCGCAAATGACGGATGATATTCTGGCTGTTGTTGCGGGAAGCGGCCAAGCGTCAGGCATGAACGACCTCATTCTTCCCCCACCACCTCCCTCCAACAAAAGGCTCCTCCCATGAATCGCAATACCTGGATCATCATCATCGTGGCGGTGATCGTGATCATCGGCCTGATCTGGATCTTCAACCGCGGCACCACCACCGCACCGGTTGCGCCGGCCTCGAGCTCGGCGGTCGTAACCTCGTCGGCAACGCCGATGGCTCCGTCCTCGACCGAGACGATGGCGCCGTCGTCGGCCATGATGGCCCCGTCGTCCGACGCAATGGCGCCGATGGCGTCGTCCGACGCGATGGCCCCGATGGCGTCGTCCTCGGCTCCCTGATCGCTGCCATAACCACCTAGACAAACCCCCGCCATCACTGGCGGGGGTTTTGCTTTTCGTCGGTTCCAGCGCCGCGAGCTATTCGGCTGGAGCCTGCTCTGGCGTCGCCGCTGACTGGCGCGCCGCCTCGACGATGCGGCGGCGTTCGCGGTAGGCGCCGAACTGCTGGTCGGCCAACACCCCGATCAGGATTACCCCGCCCATGATCGCATAGTTGAGCGACGAGGGGATATTCATGAAGATGACGAGGTTCTGCAGCTCCTGCAGCAGGATCACGCCGAGGATCACTCCGACGATCGAGCCCTCGCCGCCGCGCAGCGAAAACCCGCCAAGCACCGCCGCGGCAATCGCGTAGAGCTCATAGAAATTGCCGAAGGCGGACGGGGCGATAGAGCGGGTATACATCGAAAAATAGACCGAGGAGATAACCGTCAGGATCTGGCAAACGACATACGCCGAGACGATGATGATGCCGGTCTTGATCCCCGAGTAGCGCGCCGCCTCTTCGTTCTTGCCAACGGCATACAGATAGCGGCCATAGATCGAGCGGTGCAGAACCACCCACAAGATCGCTGCGATGATGATCAGCGCGATAAAGGTGTTGGGAACGCCGTAACTGCGCCCGGCGGCGAGGAACTCGAGGTCGGGATAGTTCTGTCCGAAGCCAAAGCCAGCGGACGAGTCGCCGGTGTAGAACCGCGCGATGCCGCGATAAAACAGCAAACCACAGAGCGTAATGATGAAGGGCTGAATCTTGAGACGTGTGATCAGGAGGCCATGAAACAGGCCAATCGCAATACCCAGCACCAGTACGATAAGGAAGGCGGCTTGCCACGGGACGCCGCGGTTGGCGACCATGTCGATAAACAGCACTCCACTGAGTGCAATCACCGAGCCGACCGACAATTCGATGCCAGCAGTGATGATGACGAAGGCCTGTCCAAGCGCCGAGATCCCGAACATGCCGATCGTATTGGCGGTGTTGGCGAGATTTTCGATCCGCAAGAAGCGTGGATTGACGGAAGCCACGATGGCGCCCACCACGATGATCAGGATCAGAAGGCCCACGTCTTTTTTAGTCATATCGGTTCCCCCTCGCCTAGCTGCTTGCCGATGGCCAGCAGCAGGATGTTTTCTTCGGTGAACTGAGCGCGCTCAAGTTCACCGGAAACACGTCCTTCGTGCATGACGGCAATCTTGTCGGATACCCCGATCACTTCCTCCATGTCGGAAGAAATCATCATAATGGCCACGCCTTCATCGGCCAGCGCTTGTATCAGCTTGTAGATTTCCGCCTTGGCGCCGACGTCGATGCCGCGGGTCGGCTCGT
>JBDTVO010000021.1:0-19261 GCA_040007135.1 Devosia sp.
AAATCCGGCTCGGCCGGCGCCCGCATCGTCAAGACCGGCAATTTCTCGCTCGGCGTCAACATGCTGGCGGGCCTGGTGCGGCAGGCAGCGGCGGCGCTGCCCGACTACGATGTCGAAGTGCTCGAAATGCACCATAACCGCAAGGTCGACGCGCCGTCGGGCACCGCGCTGCTGCTCGGCCGCGCCGCCGCCGATGGCCGCGACCTGCCGTTCGACGAGAACGCCGTTCTGTCGCGGCAAGGTCATACTGGCGCGCGGGCCGCAGGCAGCATCGGCTTTGCCACGCTGCGCGGCGGCGACGTCGTCGGCGAGCACACGGTGCTCTTCGTCGGCGACACCGAGCGCATCGAGATCACCCATCGCGCCACCGACCGCGGCATGTTCGCGGCAGGTGCGGTGCGCGCCGCGCTCTGGGCCAGGGACCAATCGCCCGGGTTTTACGACATGGCCGACGTGCTCGGCCTCAAGGGATAGACGATGGCCGGTACGCTGATCCTCGTTCGCCACGGCGAGAGCGAGTGGAACCTCAAGAACCTGTTCACTGGCTGGAAGAACCCGGAGCTGACCGACAAGGGAGTCGGTGAAGCCCGGGCCGCCGGCGGCAAGATCAAGGCCGCGGGGCTCAGGCCCACCGTGTTCTACACTTCGGGGCTGCGCCGGGCCCAACATTCGCTCGACCTGATGCTCGAGGAGCTCGGCATCGTCAATTGCGTCATCACCCGCGACGAGGCGCTCAACGAGCGCGACTACGGCGACCTCGCCGGCCTCAACAAGGAGGATGCGCGGGCGAAATGGGGCGAGGAGCAGGTGTTGATCTGGCGCCGCAGCTACGACGTGCCGCCGCCGGGCGGCGAATCGCTGAAAGACACCGCCGCCAGAACGCTGCCCTACTACACGGCCCACATCCTGCCCGAGGTCGAGTCCGGCGAGACCGTGCTCGTCGCCGCGCACGGCAATTCGCTGCGCTCCATCGTCATGGCCATCGAGCAGCTCACCCCCGACGAAATCCTCAAGCGCGAGCTCGCCACGGGCGAGCCGGTGGTCTATCGCATCGGCAAGTCCGGCAAGCTGAAGGAGAAGCTTTCGATCTAGCCGGCGACCACGCCGGCTTCCCAGCCGAGGATGGCGCGCTTGCGCGGCAGTCCCCAGTGATAGCCAGTGAGCGCCCCGCTCGAGCCGACCACCCGGTGGCACGGCACGACGAATGAAACGGGGTTCTTGCCCACCGCCGCGCCCACCGTCCGCGCCGCACTCGGCCGGCCGATGCTGCGGGCGACATCGGCATAAGTCGTGGCGCGGCCCACCGGAATGGTCAGCAGCGTCTCCCACACCTTGATTTCGAAATCGGTGCCGATCAGCACCACGCGCACCGGCTCGTCGGCAGTCCAGCGCGACGGATCGAACACCCGCGCCGCCACCGGCGCCACCCGTCGATCGTCGCGGCGAT
This sequence comes from Devosia sp., assembly GCA_040007135.1. GTDB lineage: Bacteria > Pseudomonadota > Alphaproteobacteria > Rhizobiales > Devosiaceae > Devosia_A. The sequence goes on from JBDTVO010000021.1 coordinate 1,448, forward strand.
AGCGCGCATTCGGCCAACGGGCGCGCAGATCCTCGAAGGCGGCGTCGATGCCGGCCTCGTCGTCGGCGAAACTTATCCCCGCGAGTCCCCACTCGGTTACAACCAGCACCGCGTAACCGAACGGAGACTGCGATATGCCCCACACCATCTCCAGCCCTTCGCCGCGGGCCCGGTAGGCGCCGGGAGGCATCGCCTCATGGGTGACGAACAGATCGTGGAGACGCGAGGTCGAGCTCAGCCCCACCGCATAGGTGGTGGCGAGGACGCTCTCATTGGCGGCGAGCAATTGCTTGGCGTGATCGAGCGCCACCGCCTGCGCGAAGCTCTTGGGGCTGAGGCCGCACCAGCGGCGGAAGAGATCGGTGAGCTGCCGCTCGGTCATGCCGAGCGAGCGGGCGAAGCGGCCGAGGTCGACGTCCTCGGCCGGCGTTTCGCTGAGATAAACGATGGCGGCGCGAACCGTGTCGTAGTCGCTGCCGAGGGCAAAGCGGGAGTGATGGGTCATGGTGGCCACGGTTTAGTCCACCCCGCCAGCGAAAACGACCCGCTTTTGACGGCGTCGCGACTAGCTGCGGGCCTTGCGCAGCGCCGAGCCGAAAACCTTGCTCAGGCTCAGCTTCTCGTCGGCGCTGAGGAACGCCCCAAGCGGCACGCGGCGCTCGCCCTCCTTGAGCCAGAGCCCGGTGACGCGCTCATTGTAATCGCGGCTGATGACGAAACGCACATCGGCCGGGACAAAGCGCAGCGCATCTTCGGCGCCCTTGCTGTCGACTCGCGTCAGCTCGAGCGCTCCCGGCCACAGCGTCAGCACCTCGCGAGCCTTGCCCGCCCGTGTCGAGACGGCGAAAGTCAGCCAGATCGCCACGACGTCCGCCGCCATGAAGGCAGCAACGGGCCAGGCGCCGGCGAAGTAAAAGATCATGCCCGGGAAGAGGCCAAGGGCGACGGCGAGGCTGATCACCGTGCGCCGGCCCCTGGGCGTCAGCGACCGGTGCGGCGTCAGCGTCGCGGCAAACAGCGGCTTGGCTTGTATCCTGGTCGACATCGCGATGACTATAGCGCCCGAATCGGGGGCAAACAAATGGCGAAAGCGCCGCAGAAACGTCGCAGCAAGCGGCCCACTCCCGCCGAGATCGAAGCGATCTTCGAGGCCTTTGCCCGGGACAACCCGGAGCCCAAGGGCGAGCTGGTGGCGACCAATCCGTTCACCCTCCTGGTCGCCGTGGTGCTGTCGGCCCAGGCCACCGACGCCGGCGTCAACAAGGCGACGCCGGCGCTGTTCAAGCTCGCCGATACCCCGGAAAAGATGGTCGCACTCGGGGTCGAGCGGATCACCGACCTGGTCAAGACCATCGGGCTCTTCCGCAACAAGGCCAGGAACGTCTTCGCCCTCAGCCAGCAGTTGATCGAGCGCTTCGGCGGCGAGGTGCCGGCCGATCGCGAAGCGCTCGAAACCCTGCCGGGGGTAGGGCGCAAGACGGCAAACGTCGTCCTCAACATTGCCTTCGGCCAGCCCACCATCGCCGTCGACACGCATATCTTCCGCGTCGCCAACCGCACCGGCCTCGCGCCCGGCGACGACGTGCTCACTGTCGAGCTTGGCCTGCTCAAGGTGGTGCCCGAACGCTATTTGCTCCGCGCCCATCACTGGCTGATCCTGCACGGGCGCTACGTCTGCATCGCCCGCAAGCCCGAGTGCTACCGTTGCGTCATCGCAGGGTGGTGCCGCTTCGAGCCCAAGACGCCGCCGCCCAAGGACTGGGATGGGGCGCCGGCCGGAAAGGCGGTTACAGCATAGAGCCGTAGCCGCGGGCCATCGCCGCGGCAAAGCCGATGATCAGCGCGAAGCCGACGATCTCGGCGATAAAGAACGCCCGCATGCGCCCCACCACCAGATCGTTGGGCACAAAGCCCGGGTTGGACCGCAGCTCGCGCCGCCAGCGGATGAAATTGAGCGTCGGCGGCAGCGACAACAGCCCAACGGCAAGGAACGCCGTCATCTTCAGCCAGAACGCCCAGTTGTGGACGTAGTAGTCGGCGCCCTTGTCGCCGAAATTGACCCGCACGATGCCGACGATGATCACCAGCCCGGCAACGATGCCGTAAGCGAGGTCGATCTGGGTCAGCTGCTTGATGCGCAACCCGGCAATCCCCGGCCGCAGCAGCGCCACCTCAGCCACCAGCAGCCCGGCAACGGTAAACACGCAGACGTGGTGGGCGATGGCGAGAACGAGATCGATCACGGCGCGCCTCCTCGGATCGGAGGCATCATCGCCCGCCGGGCCGTCTCCGGCAAGGTTGCGCCCCGCGCCGTTCCCCGCTATCCCGCCCGGCGACAAAAGGCACCAGACGGGCGGGCGATGGCCGACACACAGTTCGACGTGCTGACCATTGGCAATGCGATCGTCGACGTGATCGCCCCGGTCGATCCGGCGTTCCTGGCGCAGGAGCGCATGGCCGAGGGCATCATGCATCTCGTCGATGCCGACCGCTCGGCCTATCTCTACGACCGCATGCCGGGCGACAAGCGCCAGATCTCGGGCGGCAGCTCGGCCAATACGGCGGCTGGCGTCGCCAGTTTCGGCGGCCGCGCGGCCTTCGTCGGCAAGGTCGCAGCCGACCCGCTGGGCGAGGTGTTCGCCGATGACCTCCACGATATCGGCGTCCACTATGCCGTCAGCCGGCTGAAGAACGGCGCCGCCACGGCCCGCTCGATGATCCTCGTCTCGCCCGGCGGCGAGCGAACGATGAACACCTATCTCGGCGCCTGCCAGCAGCTCACCGCCGCCGACATCAAGGAAGAGGAAGTGGGTGCCGCCGCCGTCACCTACATGGAAGGCTATCTGTGGGACCCGCCGGAGGCCAAGAAGGCCTTCGTGACCGCCGCGCACTTTGCCCACAAGCACGAGCGGCCGACGGCCATCACGCTCTCCGACCCGTTTTGCGTCAATCGCTTCCGCGACGAGTTTCTCGACCTGATGCGGTCAAAGACCATCGACTACGTCTTCGCCAACATCGATGAGGTGAAATCCCTCTACGAGACCGACAATCTGCAGTCGGCGATCGCCCAGCTCGCGGGCGATTGCGAACTCGCCGCGGTGACCATGGGATCGCAGGGGGCAATGGCCATCCATGACGGCGAGGTTGTCACCGTCCCGGCCTATCCCATCGACACCGTCGTCGACGCCACCGGTGCCGGCGACCTGTTCGCCGCAGGGTTCCTCTTGGCCCACGCGCGCGGCCGGGAGCTGCGCACGGCGCTCGCCGCCGGCTGTCTCGCGGCCAGCGAGGTGATCTCCCATATCGGCGCCCGCCCGATGCGCGACCTGGCGCAGTTGGCGCACGAGCACGGCCTCGCGGTCTAGGGCTAGACGCGCCGCAGCTGCACGTCCTCGACCGCGTGCGTGCTGCCCTTGCGCAGCACGAGATCGGCGCGGCCGCGGGTGGGCAGGATATTGTCGCGCAGGTTGGGCAGGTTGATGCTGTCCCAGGCCGCCAGCCCAAAGGCCTCGGCTTCCTCGGTCGGCATCTCGGCCAGCCGGCGGAAGAAGCTCTTGGGGTCGGTGAAGGCGCTGGCCCTCAGGGCGCGGAAGCGGACCATGAACCACTCGCGAAGGTCCGCCTCGTCGGCATCGATGTAGATCGAAAAATCGATGAAGTCCGAGGCGAACAGGATCGGACGGCCGGATTTCGGCAGCTCCCCTGGCTGCAGGATGTTGAGGCCCTCGACGATCAGGATGTCCGGCCGTTCGACGGCGGTGAACTTGCCGGGCAGCACATCGTAAATGAGGTGCGAATAGACCGGTACCTTGACCTGCGGTTTGCCCGACTTGATGTCGCTCAGGAAGGCGAGCAATGCTGCGCGATCGTAGCTCTCGGGAAAGCCTTTGCGGTTGGCGATGCCGCGGCTTTCGAGCACCGCATTGGGCAGCAGGAAACCATCGGTGGTCACCAGATCGACCTTGGGCGACGTGCGCCAGCGCTGTAGCAGCGCCCGCAGGATGCGCGAGGTCGTCGACTTCCCCGACGCCACCGATCCGGCAACGCCGATGATGAACGGCACCCGCGTGTCCTCGGCCCCGAGAAAGCGCGTCGAGACGCGATGCACCGCTTGTGCGGCCTCGACGTAAAACGAGATGAGCCGCGTGAGCGGCAGGTAGATTTCCTCCGCCTCGGCCAGCGAGATCGGATCGGTCAGCGCCCGCAGCCGTTCGATGTCGTCGGCATTGAGCGTCATCGGCTCGCCGTCGCGATATGTCGCCCACTCCTTGCGGGTGAAGCGGAGATAGGGGTCCAACTTGCGGCGGCTCATGCCTGGCGCGAAGCCTTCTCGGCGAGGCCCGACTGCGCCGTGCGTTGCTCGAGCGCCGCCATCACTTCGACAAGCTTCACGTCCCCTGCCGCGAGCAGGACGAGCAGGTGATAGAGCACGTCGGCCGCCTCCGCCGTGAGCCCAGCTTTGTCGCGCGCCACCGCAGCGACGACGGTCTCGACCGCCTCCTCGCCGAACTTGCGTGCACACCGGTCGATGCCGTCGGCAAGCAGCTTTGCCGTGTAGCTTTCATTCGGCGACGCCTTCGCGCGCTCGGCGATGCGTCGATCCAGGTCGGCAAGCGAGAATGTCATTTCAGTCCATCCTCATCGGAATACCGTGCTGCGACAGATACGTCTTGGCTTCGCCGATGCTATAGGTCCCGAAGTGAAAGATCGAGGCGGCGAGTACGGCGCTGGCGTGTCCCCGGGTAACGCCGTCGACCAGGTCGTCCAGCGAGCCGACGCCGCCCGAGGCGATCACCGGCACGCGCACCGCGTCCGAAATCGCCCGCGTCAGCTCGAGGTCGAAGCCGGACTTGGTCCCGTCGCGATCCATCGAGGTCACCAGCAGCTCCCCGGCGCCGCGCTCGACCATCCGCGCCGCGAACTCTACCGCGTCGAGCCCGGTCGGCGTGCGCCCGCCGTGGGTGAAGATCTCCCAGTCCGACCGGTTGGCGCCGCCCGGCGCGCGCGTCTGCCGTCGCCGCGCATCGACGGAAACGACGATACACTGGTCGCCATATTTGTCCGCAGCGCGGGCGACGAAATCGGGGTCATTCACCGCCGCGGTGTTGATCGACACCTTGTCGGCGCCGCTCAGAAGGAGCTTGCGGATATCCTCCACCGTGCGCACGCCACCGCCCACCGTCACCGGCATGAAGCACTGCTCGGCGGTGCGGGCGACCACATCGAAAATGGTGTCGCGGTTGTCGCTGCTGGCGGTGATGTCGAGAAAGCAGAGCTCGTCGGCACCGGCCGCGTCATAGGCAATCGCCGCCTCGACCGGATCGCCGGCATCGACCAGGTCGACGAACTGCACGCCCTTAACGACGCGCCCGTCCTTGACGTCGAGGCACGGGATGATGCGGGTCTTGAGGGTCACGCCGCGACGCCTCGCAGCAGCGCCAGCGCCTTCGCCGGATCGATGCGGCCGTCGTAAAGCGCACGACCCGAGATCGCGCCTTCGAGGATCTGGCATTCGGGCCGCGCCAGCCGTTCGATGTCGGCCATCGAGGCAAGGCCGCCGGAAGCGATCACCGGGATGGTCACGGCCCGCGCCAGCTGCAGCGTCGCCTCCCAGTTGATGCCGGCGAGCACGCCGTCGCGGTCGATGTCGGTATAGATGATCGCCGCAACCCCGGCGCCCTCGAACCGCCGCGCCATTTCGAGCGCGTCGAGCTCCGAGGTTTCGGCCCAGCCCTCGACCGCGACCTTGCCGGCGCGTGCATCGATGCCCACGGCGATGCGGCCCGGGAAACGCTCGGCCGCATCGCGCACCAGCGCGGGATCGCGCAGGGCCACGGTGCCGAGGATGATGCGGGCCAGGCCCTTGTCCAGCCAGGCCTCGATCTGCCCCATGGTGCGGATGCCGCCGCCCAGTTGCACGGGAATGCCGATCGCCCTCAGGATGGCCTCGACGGCATCGCCATTGCGGCTCTCGCCGGCAAAGGCGCCGTCGAGATCGACGACATGCACATATTGGAAGCCCTGCCCCTCGAAGGTGCGCGCCTGTGCCGCCGGATCGGTGTTGAACACCGTCGCCTGCGCCATGTCGCCGAGCTTTAGGCGAACCGCCTGCCCCTGTTTGAGGTCGACCGCGGGAAATAGGATCACGGGACGCCCTCGACGATCACCAGCTGCGCGACGGTGGCACCCGCCAGCAGAAGTTTGAGGGCCCCTTGGTAGTCCTCGGAATTGTAGCAGCCTACCGCCGCATCGTAGCTTTCAAACTCGATCACCACTTGGCGCGCGCCGGCGGCGCCCAGCTTCGTCTCGAAAGTGCCGCCGCGCACAATGAAACGGCCGCCCCATTTGTCGAAAATGGTGGCATTCGCGGCGACGTATTGTCGATAGGGGGCCTCGTCCGTAACGGTGATCGAGACCACCCAATAGCCCTTGCTCACGGCGTCCACCCGAGAAAATTCTCGATCAACTGCAGCCCGAGCGTCTGGCTCTTCTCCGGGTGGAACTGCGTGCCAAAAATGTTGTCGCGACCCACGCACGCGGTCACCGCCTGGCCATAGTCGGCAGTGGCGAACAGCAGCGCGCTGTCGTCGGGCACGAGGTGATAGGAGTGGACGAAATAGGCGTGGAGGCCGGTCTCTCCATCAGCGATGCCGGCAAGCAGCGGATGCGGCTGCGTGAAGCTCAGCGTGTTCCAGCCCATGTGCGGCACCTTGAGGCCGCCTGCCGGCTCGAGCCGGACGACCTTGCCGGCAATCCAGCCGAGACCAGGCCAGGCACCCTTCTCGAGACCCTCAGTCGCCAGCAATTGCATGCCGACACAGATGCCGAGGAACGGCACGCCGCCCTTGATGACGCGCTCTTCCATCGCCTCGTGCATGCCGCGGACGGCATTGAGCCCGGCCATGCAGTCGGCAAAGGCGCCGACGCCCGGCAGCACGATGCGATCCGCCCGGCGCACCAGCGCCGGATCGTTGCTGACCACCACGTCGATGTCGGCGTTCACCGTGCGCACCGCGCGCTCGAACGCCTTGGCGGCCGAACGCAGATTGCCCGAGCCGTAGTCGATGATGGCAACGGTGCCGGTCATGGCGCGCGGCAGGGACCGCGGGATAGAAACTCGCGCTCGGCGAGATCGGGCGCCTGGGCGATGACTTCACCACGCCACAGATAACCTCGGGCGAGCAGCCCGTCGCGACGGAAGGCCGGGGCCTCGAAGCCGAGGAACACCGCCACCAGCACATAGAGCCAGAACGCCGCATCGTCGCCGATCACCCGGCCGGCATAGGCAAGGCCCGCCACCAGCACGATCCAGAACAGCAGCAGCAGCCACAGCCCGTTGGCGAGCGCGAACAGCGGCGGCAGGACCGCCGCGAACCATGAAAAGCGATCGGCGATGGCAACCGGCGGAGCGAAGCGAGCGCGCCGCTTTGCCGCCTTCTCTTGCGGTTTTTCGAAGATAGAGTAGACGGTCATGGCCCCGCCTTAGAGCAAATCCCGGCGCGCGGAAAGATGGAGAAGACCCCGTGAGCGAGCAGCACGACACCGAGATGACCCGCGAGAAGCCGAGCCAGGGTATCTTCATCGGCTGGCTGGCGCTGGTGTTGCTGGTGTTCGCCCTTGCCTGGATCGGCACCGGCCTGATCGCCGGGGCGACGCACGGCTGGCAATAAGCCTAGAGCCGGCCTTTCGTCGACGGAATCGCGTCCTTGGCCCGCGGATCGATCTCGACCGCAGCCCGCAAGGCTTTCGCCAGCGCCTTGAATGCCGATTCGGCGATGTGGTGGTCGTTCTCGCCGTAGAGCGTTTCGACGTGCAGCGTGATCCCGGCGTTCATGGCGAACGCCTGGAACCACTCGCGGAACAGCTCGGTGTCCATCTCGCCCACCTTGCCGTGCGAGAAATTCACCTTCCACACGAGGAACGGCCGGCCGCTGACGTCGAGCGCCACCCGGGTGAGCGTGCCGTCCATCACCAGCTCCGCCGAGGCGTAGCGCCGGATTCCCGTCTTGTCGCCCAGCGCCGTCCGGATCGCCTCGCCCAGCGCAATGCCGGTGTCTTCGGCGGTGTGGTGCATGTCGATGTGGAGATCGCCCTTCGCCTTGACGCTCATGTCGATCAGCGAGTGTTTGCTCAACTGGTCGAGCATGTGGTCGAGAAAGCCGATGCCCGTCGCCATCGAATAGGCGCCGGTGCCGTCGAGGTTCACCACCACGGCGACCTCGGTTTCCTTGGTCTTGCGCTTGATCTGGGCCTTGCGCATGGGTTTCTCCGGTCCGCGCGGACGGGGCAGCTACATCGGTAACTGCCGATATTGCATTCGGCGGTCCCGTCCTTATCTACGGACAAATCCTTTTGGAGTGTTGAATGTCCAAGGCGTCAACCAATTCGTCGGAATTTCCCGGCTGGCACGGCACCACCATCGTCTCTGTCCGCAAGGGCAACAAGGTGGTGGTCGCCGGCGACGGCCAGGTCAGCGTCGGCAATACCGTAATGAAGCACCAGGCCAAAAAGGTCCGGCGGTTGGTCGGCGACAAGGTGATCGGCGGCTTTGCCGGTTCCACCGCCGACGCCTTCACGTTGTTCGAGCGGCTCGAGAAAAAGCTCGAGCAGTATCCCGACCAGCTGCTCCGTGCCTGCGTCGAGCTGGCGAAAGACTGGCGCGGTGACCGCTACCTGCGGCACCTCGAGGCGATGATGATCGTCGCTGATGCCAAGGAGACGCTGGTCGTCACCGGCAATGGCGACGTGCTCACCCCCGACAAGGGCGTCATCGCCATCGGCTCTGGCGGCAACTACGCCCAGTCGGCGGCACTGGCGCTGGCCGAGAACACCGACATGGATGCCGAGGAGATCGCGCGCAAAGCGATGAAGATCGCCGCCGAGATCTGCATCTACACCAATGAAAATGTGACCCTCGAAGCGATCGAGTCATAAGCGGGATCAGGAAGAGTTTAGGGACTTTTCCGGTTCGATCCCGCGTCAAGTGAGGACTATCATGTTGAACGAACCGAACAGCCCGGCCTTTGGCGGGAATGACGAGGATGCGCCGCAGGCCGCGGGCGTCCGGAAGGACACAGCAGTGGCAGAAAATCTCTCCCCCCGGCAGATCGTCGCCGAGCTCGACCGCTACATCGTCGGCCAGACCGACGCCAAGCGCGCTGTCGCCGTGGCGCTGCGCAACCGCTGGCGCCGCCAGCAGCTGCCCGAGAACCTCCGCCACGAGGTGACGCCCAAGAACATCCTGATGATCGGGCCCACTGGTGTCGGCAAGACCGAGATTTCGCGGCGGCTGGCCAAGCTGGCGCAGGCGCCGTTCATCAAGGTCGAAGCGACGAAATACACCGAAGTCGGCTATGTCGGTCGCGACGTCGAACAGATCATCCGCGACCTCGTCGAGGCCGGTATCGGCGTCCTGCGCGATATCCGCCGCGAGGCGGTCAAGCAGCAGGCGCACGACAACGCCGAGGAGCGCGTGCTCGATGCGCTGGTCGGCGCCAGCGCTGGCTCGGCGACACGCGATTCGTTCAAGAAGAAGCTCCGCGCCGGCGAGCTCGACGATAAGGAAATCGAGATCGAACTGAGCGGCCAGCAGGCCGGCCAGGGCGGCATGTTCGACATTCCCGGGCAGCCCAATGTCATCAACATCCAGGACATGATCGGCAAAGCGCTCGGCGGCAAGTCCACCAAGCGCAAGGTCAAGGTCAAGGATTCGCATGCCCTCTTGATGGCCGACGAGGCCGACAAGCTGCTCGACCAGGATCAACTGACGCGCGAGGCGATCGAGCTGACCGAGAACCACGGCATCGTCTTCATCGACGAGATCGACAAGGTCGCCTCCGGCGGCCAGTATTCCGGCCCGAGCCGCGAAGGCGTGCAGCGCGATCTGCTGCCGTTGATCGAGGGCACGACCGTCTCGACCAAATATGGGCCGGTGAAGACCGACCATATCCTGTTCATCGCCTCGGGCGCCTTCCACGTCAGCAAACCCTCGGACCTCTTGCCGGAGCTGCAGGGTCGCCTGCCGATCCGCGTCGAGCTGAAGGCCCTGACCAAGGACGATCTCGTCGGCATCCTCAAGGACACCGATGCGAGCCTCATCAAGCAATATGTGGCGCTGATGGCGACCGAGGGGCTGACGCTGACCTTCACCGCAGACGGCATCGACGCGATTGCCGATGCGGCGGTGAAGGTGAACTCGACCATCGAGAATATCGGCGCCCGCCGGCTGCAGACGATCATGGAGCGGCTGGTCGAAACGCTGAGTTTCGACGCCCCCGAAAAGCAGGGCGAGACCGTCACCATCGATCGCGCCTATGTCGCCGACAAGGTCGGCAAGATGGCGGCCGATGCCGACCTCAGCCGCTTCGTCCTCTAGGGAACAATGTCACTCGCGAAGGCCGGGCTCGTCCCGGCCTTTTCATGCCCGGCGCCCTCGCACAGTCGCTGTTGAGGCTTGGAGTTTTCCGCACCAGCCGGCCCGCGCGCGTTAACCATGTCACGATATCAATGGCTTAGGGCAAGGTTTCATTAAAGGCAGCATGTTGAATCGAAGGCGTCCGATCCTTTGTCGAGCGCCCGTCGAGCATGCTCTCCGCCACGCCCATCCTGTCGCCCCTCCGCAGCCTCGCCGCCCTCGTGGCGGTGCTGTTGCTTGCCGCCTGCGCTCAGAGCCCGAACTCGGCTTATCGCATGACGCACAGCGAGGTCGGCCCGCCCGTCGCCGGTGACAACCGGCCACATCCTGGGGTGGACAAGGCACGGGTGATGCCGATCCAGGGCATGGACGTGGCGCGCTATCAGGGCGCCGTCGACTATTCCCGCGCCGCCGCGGCCGGCATCCGCTTCGTCTACATGAAGGCGACCGAAGGCAACGACTACCTCGACCCCAATTTCCGCAAGAACTGGGCCAGCGCCAAGGCCTCGGGCATGGCGCACGGCGCCTACCACTTCATGACCTGGTGCTCGCGCGCCGCCGAGCAGGCCAGATGGTTCGTCAAGAACGTCCCCGTCGACCCAACCGCGCTGCCGCCGGTACTCGACCTCGAGTGGAACCACGACTCGAGCTGCAAGACCAAGTTTTCCAAGGCCGACATGCTGGAAAAGATCCACGTGCTGCTGGCGGCGATGGAACAGCACACCGGCAAGGTGCCGGTGATTTATACCGACATGACCTTCAACCGCGACATCCTCGCCGGCGAGCATTTCGACAACCCGTTCTGGGTGCGCTCGACCGCCGCCGAGCCGACCGACCGCTACGGCAGCCGCAACTGGATGTTCTGGCAGTGGACGCAGACGGGCGTCCTCAACGGTGTCGCCGGCGAAGTCGACCGCAACGCGTTTTACGGCAGCGAGGACGACTGGACCGTGTTCCTGCTCACCGGCTGCGACCCGCGGCTGGTTGACGCGCTGGGCCCCAAGGGCCGCTGCTCTCTGGTGAAATAGCACCGCTTGCCGCTTGTCAGCCCCCGGTCTGCGGGCCTAGCTTCGCGCCGATCACCGGGGCGGCCCGGTGCAAGGACATGGAGACGGCCAGATGGCGAAGGGTCAGATGAAGAAGCAAAAAGAGGCCAAGAAGCCCAAGAAGGAAGACAAAATGAAGATGGCAGCGGCAGGTACGGCCGCGCCCGCCAAGAAGAAGTAGCGCTTCGTTCTAGCTGTGTCCGAAGGCCGCCCCGCAAAGGCGGCCTTCGTGTTGAAGGGGTGGGCGTTTGCGGATTGTCATTACCGGTGCGGCAGGCGGTATCGGGCGAAGCCTCATGGATGTGCTGGGGGTTCGCCACGAGGTGACCGGGATCATCCGTTCGACGCCGCTACCGGGCGCGCGGACGGTGCGCTACGACGACAAGCCGGCCCTCGCTGCAGCCCTCGCCGCCGCCGACTGCGTCATTCACAACGCTCTCAACACCCGCGTGCCGGCGCGCGACTTCATCGCCGCCAACACGGCGCTGGCTCGTGAAATTCTCGATGGCGCGCTCAAGGGCAACTGCAAGCTCTTCGTCTACATGAGCTCACAGGTGGTCTATTCGACCACCATGCCGCCCGATGCCGAGGGTTATCGCGAGGACCAGGCGCTGCGCTCCGAGGGCGCCGATGCCTACACCCGGCTGAAGGTCGAAGGCGAGGCGATGGTCGCCACCGCCTGCCGCGCCGCCGGCGTCGGCTTCCTCATCCTGAGGCCTACACTGGTGATGGGCCGAGGCCTCATCTGGTCGGACCAACTCGCGTACTGGCTGCGGCTCTACGTCGTCGGCATGCGCGGCCGTATCATGAACGTCATCGCCCTCGCCGACATGAGCGCCTTCGTCAGCACGCTGATCGAGCAGGGAGTGCGCGACGAGATTTTCAACTTCGGCGCCGCCAACGTTTCGAGTGACGCCTATTTCGAGGCGCTTGCTGCCTCGATCGGCAAGCGCGTTCATTTCCTTCCCGGCTGGCTCGCCCGCCTGGCCGCACATTTTGCTCCATCCTCCATCTGGTTCGCGAAATTCCCCGCGCCGATCGATTGCCGCAAGCTCGTGGCGGTCACCGGCCGTCAGCCCGAGATGCAGGTCAAAACGATGTTCACCCCCAACGCAAAGCCGCGCCGCATCGTCGCCCGCACCCTCGACGACATGCGCGCCGTGCAGCGCAGCGGCCGGCCGTTCGTCGCGCAGGGTCAGAGCTTTTCGAGTTGGTTCAACACCCCACCGACGATCGACGTGCTGTCGCTGGCCCAGTACCGCGGCATCATCTCCCTCGACGGGGACCGGGTGACGGTGAACGCCGGCACGCCGCTGGCCGACGTCGCCGCCTATCTCGACGAGCACGGGCTGATGCTGCCGACCCTGTCGGAGTTCGCCGGTATTGCCGCCGGCACCTGTTTCTTCATCGATGTCCACGGCAGTGACGACCGCTACTTCGCGCTGTCCGAGTTCATCGAGGCGATCCGCTATCTCGACGATGACGGCAACGAAGTGGAGTCGCAACGCGGCGATCCACGCTGGGACGAATTTCGCGCCCGCCGCTCGGGGTTCATCCTCACCGCGGTTACTTTTCGCTCGATCCCCTCGGTGCTGATGAGCAACCGCATGAGCTGGGAGCCCGACAGCGGGCTCGACGGCCTGATGCGCGGCGGCTATCGGCGCAACGTCTCGACCACCATCCAGTGGTACCCCGGCCACGCCATGATGCTGGTGTACAATATCAACGAGGTGGCCGGCCCGGTCCCCGGCGCGGCGCCGTCGCTCGCCCCGTTCCGCGGGCTCCATTATTACTGGCAGCGGCTGCTGGTCGCGGTGAAGCTGCGCGGTCGCATCCAGGTCGATCGCGCCCATCTCATTCTTGGTCCTTGGACCAAGGTGCCGTTCCAGCCCATCGTCGGCTTTCTCCTCAGGCACCGTATCATCGCTGTTCGCGATGCAGAGATATTCCTCGATCCCGATGACGCCATCGCTTTTGCCGCGGCGTTGCGGACCGAGCTCAGGAGCGGCGCCATCCGCGTCGCACGCGGGCAGGGCATCGGCATTCGTTTTGCCTACGATTCCCGCAGCGGCAAGCACCTGACGCTGATGGAACTGGTCTGCACCGACCCCAAAGCTCACGACCGGTTCCTGGCGCTGGCGCGCGACATCGCCAAGGCTGGAGTAACGTTCCACCGTGGCAAGTTTCTTCCGGCCTGGGACACCTCAGGCGGCGCCGAACAGTCCCGCTGAGCGGATGCCATCGATCAGGAACTGCATGGCGAGCGCCGCCAGCAGCACGCCGACGACGCGGCTTACCACCGCCAGCCCGGTGATGCCGAGCAGCCGCTGGATCGGGATGGCGACCAGCATGGCCAGATAGCAGAGAAGCAGGATCAGCAGCATCGCGATCACCACCGCGACCCAGCCCAGGGTGAACAGTCCCTGCGACGTCGACAGCAGGATGGTGGCGCTGATGGCGCCCGGCCCGGCGATCAGCGGCGTCGCCAGCGGGAACACCGAGATGTCGGGTCGAGTCCGGGCTTCGTTTTCTTCCTCGGGCGTCGTGCCGGTGCCGCCCGAATGGCGGGCGAACACCATGTCGATCGAGATCAGTAGCAGCAGCACGCCGCCCGCGATCCTGAGCGCTGGCAACGTAATGCCGAAAATCGAGAGCAACGCCTGCCCGAACACCACGAAGAAGGCGAGGATGCCGGTGGCGATCAGCACCCCGCGCAGCGCGAATTGCTGCCGCTCGGCTCGGGTATTGCGTTCAGTCAGCGCCGCATAAACGAGAATCAGGTCTGCCGGCCCGAGGGTCGCAAAGAACGTCGAGAGCGCGAGGAGGAAGGTATCGAGACGCATGGCGGCGAGCATGGCGGAAGCCGCGGGCAAAGGCGAGCCTCCTCGCAATCGCCCCGATCGGCTTGCTAGGGTCGCCCGATGAGCGACGTGCCGCCTCCCGCTTCCGAGCCGCTCGTACCGTCCGGCCGCCGAAATGTCGTCTGGCCGGTGGCGGCCTCGGTGGCGGCGCACGTCGTTCTGCTCGGCGCGCTGCTGATTCCGCGGGTCGCGGCACTGCCGCCGCCGTCCGAGCCGGTCAATGTCGACCTGGTCACGGCGAGCGAGCTGTCGTCGCTGCAATCGTCGGCCTCGTCCTCGGCGGACCAGCAAAGGAGCGCGCCGGCCTCCTCGTCGCAGGCGGCGAGTTCAGCGACGACATCGTCCGAGGCCGCATCGGCGTCGCAATCGGCCAGCTCGGCCGCATCCTCCGAGCCTCCGTCGTCAACATCACCCTCGTCCGAGGCGGCATCGTCCACCAAGCCGTCGCAGCAGCAATCCGAGGCTCCCAGGCCAGCACCGCGGCCGGCTCCGAAAGCGCATCCCATCATCATTCCCCTCGGGCCGGTCGAGAGCTCGTCGGAGGCGGCCGTATCCGCCTCCGAGGCATCGTCCGGCGCGCCATCGTCGGGCGACGCATCGGCGTCCTCGTCACCCCCTAGTGCCGCCACATCCGAAGCGACGCCAATAACCCTGACCGCCCCGGGCGCAGCGGGCGCGGGGCCTGGAGACGCCGTCGCGTCTGCCGCTGCATCGGCTCCCCCCGAGCCGGCGTCGGCGGCCGCCGCCGAAGCGCCGAGCGCTCCGGTCGGCGGCGGTGCGCTCCATGTCGCCACGCGCTTTTATCTCGCGGATATGCTCAAGGCACCGGGCCTTGCCCAGGCGAAGGGCGTGCTCAAGAAACTGCCGCCGGAGCGTCGGCTGGCGCAAACCTGTAATATCGAGGCGACGGGCCAGGCGGCGGCCGCCGGCTATCCTGCCGACGCCATCATCCCCAATGCCTTCGCTGCGCCATCGATCGCTGGGACCACCTACACCGTGTTCGGCGGCGCCTTCCGTGCAGATGGCAACTGGCGGCGCATCGCCTACGAGTGCACGCTGACCAAGGACCTGACCGACGTGGCGCGCTTCTCGCTCCATATCGGGGCCGACGTAACGGCCGAAATGCAGGCGCGCCTCAAGGGCAACTAGCGTCGCAGCCAACAATGCGCCGCAAAAACCAGCGACGAGCGGTCCTCCCCGTGGCAGTTTTCCACTCCGATGAGCGCCGTTGCCCTGTTCGATGCCGAGCCGATCCGCCGCGATGTTCCCTGGGGCACCATCGCCTCGGTGGGGCTGCATGTCGGGCTGGCGCTGGCGTTGATCCTCGTCTCGCCGCTCCGCCAGCTTGTCGTGCCGCCGCCGGCACCCGTTTCGGTCGAGATCGTCACCGAGGCGCAGTTCGCCGCCATCGAAACGCCGGCCCCGCCCGTGCTAGCGACGCCAACGCCAACGTTGGCACCCGAGGCCGCGCCCGAGGTTGCTCCCGCTGCTCCAGGCGAAGCGCGGCTGGCGCCGTCGCCGCCGCTCACGCCGCAAGCAAAGCAGAACCCGACGATCAAGGCGACCGAGTTCTATGCGTCGCGCATCCTTATGGAACCCGGCATGGCGCGCATCCGCAGCGGGTTGCAGCGTTTCGCCGGCAGTGAGCGCGTTGTCCAGCTCTGCAACATCGAGGGCCTTGAGCAGATCCGGCGCGCTGCGCGGCAATACGATCCCGACACGCTGGTGAGTTACGCCATGGCCGATCCGGTGGCAGCGGGCCTGACCCTCAGCGCCAGCGGCGGCGCTTTCCGCTCGCGCCGCAAATGGTACGGCATCGCCTTCGATTGCACAGTCGGCGCCGATCTTGAAAGCGTCACCGCCTTCTCGTTCAGGCTGGGCGACCCGATCCCGGAGGATCAATGGGAAGACCACAACCTCAACGCCGCCGATGCCGACGAATAGTCGGCGTCAGCGACGGCGCTTGTCGATGGCGTCCCAGATCATCGGCGCGATGTCCGGGCCGCCGAGCCGTTTGATGTGCCGAATGCCGGTGGGCGAGGTGACATTGATCTCGGTGAGATAGTCGCCGATCACGTCGATGCCGACGAAGATCATGTCGAGCTCTCTGAGCCGCGGGCCGATGGCAGCGCAGATGTCACGCTCGCGGGGCGTCAGCTCCGACAGTTCGGGTCGTCCGCCAACATGCATGTTAGAACGGGATTCTCCGTCCGAGGGCACACGATTGACCGCGCCCACCGGCTCGCCATCGACGATGATGATGCGCTTGTCGCCCTTGCGCACCTCGGGCAGGTAGCGCTGCACCATGAACGGCTCGCGGAAGGATTGCTCGAACAGCTCCAGCAGCGAGATGAGGTTGTGGCTCGTCTCCTCGATGAGGAATACGCCGGCGCCACCATTGCCATAGAGCGGTTTGACGATGATGTCGCCGTGCTCCTTGCGGAACGCCTGGATCAGCGCCCGATCGCGGCTCACTAGCGTCGGCGGCATCAGTTCGGGAAACTCGGTGACGAGGATCTTCTCCGGCGCATTGCGCACTGCCGCTGGCGGGTTTGTCACATAAGTCTTCGGATGGATGCGCTCTAGGAGGTGCGTGATGGTGATGTAGTTCATGTCGAACGGCGGGTCCTGCCGCATCAGCACCACGTCGTAGGTGGACAGCTCCGTCCTCCTCGGCTCGCCGAGGGTGAAATGCTCCCCCTTGGGCTTGTCGACAACGCTGATCGGCGCGGTCTCAGCGCTCACCGCATTGTCGCGCAACCCCAGCGAGCCGACAGTGTAGTAGTCGAGCCGATGGCCGCGCGCCTGCGCCTCGAGCATCAGCGCGAAGGTCGAATCCCCACGCGGATCGATCGAGGCGATCGGGTCCATCTGCACCGCTACGCTCAGTTTCATCGGCCCAGCCCCGTCGCGTCGAACGCGTTGACGATGTGGCGCGGCCACGCAAACGGCGCAAGGAAAATCACGTCGAAGCGCATGTCGCTTTGGGCGCTGCCGGGGTTGCGGCTGATCCAGGCCTCCGCCGCCCGCACGATCCGGCGCCGGTTGACCGCCGCCAGCGCTTCCGCCTCGCCGCTCGAAAAGCTCCGCGCCTTCACCTCGACAAAAACGATGGTGCTGTAGCGCCTGGCGACCAAGTCGATCTCGCCCACTGGTGTCTTCACCCGCCGTGCTAGGATGCGATAGCCCTGTGCCTGGAGGAACAGCGCGGCCCAGCCTTCGCCGCGGCGCCCCGCCGATTCGGCGAACATGCGCTCACGCCGTCCGGGCGTGTCTCCGCCGCTGCCGGCCATCGTCAGGCGTCCGCCTTGAGGGCAAGCGCGGCGGCATAAACATCCTTGCGCTTGAGTGTGAAGCGCGCGGCAATCTCATCCACTGCGGCGCGCAGCGGCTGCTCCGCCATCGCCGCCGCCAGTGCCGCCTGCCATTGCTCCGGTGCGACCGCCACATCGTCGGCGCCGCCAACCACGATCACCGCCTCGCCCTTGCTCTC
>JBDTVO010000022.1:0-19219 GCA_040007135.1 Devosia sp.
CTCGCCGGGGTCGTTGACGATGAACGGATAAAGATGCGGCAACTCGCCCCACAGCATCGCCGGATACGAGGCGCCATCGAGCGCCACGGCCTTGCCCGGCAGCCATTCGAGCGAGCCGTGCTTGCCGTTGTGGAGGATCGCATGGGCGCCGAACTCATGGCGCAGCCAGAGATAGGCGGCGATGTAAGCGTGTGGCGGCGCGAGGTCCGGGTCGTGGTACGCCGCGGCCTCGTCGCGATCGTAGCCACGTGCCGGCTGCAGCATCACCGCGACGTTGCCGAACAGCAGCACCGGCAGATGGAACGCTGCCTCCTCGCGCACGAACGGATCGGCCTCGGGCTCGCCCCAGCGTCCCGCCACGTCGCGCTGCACCTCCTCCGGCAGCGCAGCAAACAGCTCACGATACCGCGCCAGGGAGAACGGCACGCTCTCTCCCCGCTCCGGGTGCGCGTTCGTCGGGCCGGCTTGGAGCAGATCGATCAGCGCGTTGCCATCGGTGGGCGCATCGACCCCCAGGTGACGAAGGATCTCCACCGTCGATTGCGGCGCGTCATACCCCACCCCGTTCGCCAGCCGCCCGTCCCGGATCGGATAGTTGGCGAGGACGATCGCCACCTTCCGCGTCACCCGCGGCGTTTTCCGGAGCCGCACGTAGTTGTTGGCCAACGCCACAGCGCGGCGGATGCCGTCGTTGTCGGGCGCGTAGGCAGAGAGCGGGCACTCAGTCGCCGCGTGCCACACCGCCTCGGCCTTGTGCCCGACGATGATCCCGCCGATGCGGCCGTCAAGCTCGGGCAGCACCACTTGCATGGCGAGGTCTTTGGCACTCAGCCCCTGGCTGTCGGCTGCCCATTGCGTCTCCGGCCGCCCACCCTGCACCAACTGGATCACCGGCGCATCGATCCCCGCGAACGGATTGAGCTTGTCTTCGAGCCCATCGAGCCCGAGCGCAAAGCCGGTGAGGTTGAGGATCGCCTGCGGTCGGTGGGTCGCAAACGCCGCCTTGACGAAGCGAACGCACGCCCCTTCCTTCAGCGTCGAGATCATCAAGGGCACCGGTGCGAGGCCCTGTCGTTCGATCTCGCCGTAGAGCGCCGCGAGCGTTGCGGTGCCTGCGCCTTCCAGAGCCGCCCGATAGAAGAGAAGCGGCACGGCGGGCCGCTCGCGTGCCGGCATCTCGAACACGACACCGGAATCCGGCGTCCAGAAGCCGAAGCGAGGAAAGGGCTTCGGCGATGTCGATGAGGTTTCGCTGCCATCGTGCGGGGCAGAAGTCGCGCCCGCGACGATCGCCCTGAGGGTGGCCAGCGTCGTATCGGCGTTGTCCGGTCCACCCGCCGTGAACAATGCATGGAAGCGCCGCAGGTGAGCCGGCTCGATCGTCGACCGCGAGTCGAGGATCGGGTCTGGTGTGGCATCGCCGGGCAGCAGCGCCAGCTTGAATCGCCCATCCGCTGCGAGCGCCGCCAGTTGCTCGATGCCATACGGCCAATAGGCCGGCCCGCCCAGCAGCCGCACGACAACAAGCTTTGCGTGGCCTGCGGTCTTCTCGATCCACAGATCGACCGACAGATTGTGCGTGAGCCGCAACAGATTCGCGAGGCGGACACCGCGCTCCCCGGCGCGGTCGACGGCGCCCGCGATCAGCGTCAGTTCACTGTCCGCCGCGCTGGCGAACACGATCTCGCCCGGCGTCTGCCCCAGATCGATCGCCTCGCCCTCCTGCTGGAGGGCTCCGGCCTGGGCGGTGAGAAGATGCATCAGGCGGCGGCGCGGCTCGCGCGCATGAGGCCGACGGTGATCGCGTCGCGGTCGAGCGGCGATTCCCCGATCACCACCAGCCCGGTGTCGCGCCGCTCGCCCGGCTTCCACGGGCGGTCGAACCAGGCGTTGATCCGCGGGCCGACCGCCTGGATGGCAAGGCGTGCGTCTGCCCCCGGCAGAGCCGCAAAACCCTTGAGCCGCAGCACGTCATGAGTGCGAATGGTTGCCTCGATCGCCGCCAGCAGCTCGCTCCGCGATGCCACCTGCGGCAGGCTTATGGTGAAGGAGTCGAAATCATCGTGCTCGTGGCCCGCGCCGCCATGCTCGAGTTCGTGTGCGCTGTCGCGGCCCTCGAGATGGTCCTCGCTGGCAAGGCCCATCCCGAGCAGGGCTCCGATATCGACGTGCCCGTTGTGAGCGCGGATCAGCCCCGTCCCCGGGCGCATCTCGGTGCGCAACGTCCGCTCGACCTCGTCGAGCGCGGCATCGGCCACGAGGTCGCTCTTGTTGACGATGACAAGGTCCGCCGCGACCAGCTGGTCCTTGAACAGTTCCCCGAGCGGCGTTGCGTGATCGAGCATGTCGTCGGCGGCGCGCAGCCGGGCCAGCGCCGCCTCGTCGGCGGCAAAGCGGCCCTCGCTCAGAGCCGCAGCGTCAACCACTGTGACGACGCCATCGACCGTCACCTGCGATTTGATCTCGGGCCAGTTGAAGGCGCGGATCAATGGTTGCGGCAGCGCCAGACCGCTGGTCTCGATGACGATATGGTCGGGGCGGTCGGGTCGGCCGAGCAGCATCTCCATCGCCGGAATGAACTCGTCGGCGACGGTGCAGCAGATGCAGCCGTTGCTGAGCTCGATCATATCCTCGGCCCGGCAAGAGGCGTGATCGTCGGTGGCGATCAGCTCGCGGTCGACGCCCATTTCGCCGAACTCATTGATGATGAGGCCGATGCGTTTGCCGCCGGCATGGCCGAGCAGGTGCCGCACCAATGTCGTCTTGCCGGCACCCAGAAAGCCGGTGATCACCGTAACCGGGATCTTGTCCATGTGCCGCCACCCTCCGTGCGCACGTTGAAACGAGCGTCGAGCTCAGATGATGCCGGCAGGTCTCCTGGCTCGCGGGTCGCCGTGCTTGCCCGGCCTTCCCAGCGGAATTCCGCCAGTGGCAGTTCGGTGCACTCGCCGCTTACAGTTGCGGGGGCAGCCACGGTTTCGGCCCCTGATGGGTACGCCTCACCGTGTTCCCTTTTGATCCGTTTGCCCGGGGGCATCGGGAACCGACCCCCTAGCTTTCGCATAGTGTCGGTGGCTAAGCAATTGCGTCACTAACCCCGGTCCTTCCCCCAATGAACCTGCTCTCCCCCGCCGTGCTGCCGATCCTCATGCTGATCGGCTCCAACACCTTCATGACCACCGCCTGGTATGGTCACCTCAAGTTCCCTTCCGCGCCCATGTGGATTGCGGTGATGGCGAGCTGGGGCATCGCCCTGTTCGAATACTGGCTGGCGGTGCCGGCCAACCGCATCGGCTACGGCACCTACTCGGCGTCCGAGCTCAAGGCGATCCAGGAGTTGATCTCGATTTCGGTGTTCGTGGTGTTCTCGGTGGTGGTGCTGGGCGAACGGCTCACGATCAACACCGGCCTCGGCTTCGCCCTCATCGCGGTGGGCGCCTTCTTCATCTTCAACGGGCCGTTCAAGTAGCAATGGCGCCCCGTGCTCAGCAGCTGGCCGGCGGCCGCAGCGAGGCCAGCAGGCGGTCGATGACCGGCTTGAACGGCACAAGGTCGGCGACGGAATAGTCGAGCGTGAAACCGATGAACTGCTGGCCGCCGCAGATCGCGACCAGCCGCTCGTAGAGCACGCGGGCGCCCTTTCGAGCGGAAAGATTGGCGTTGCGTGGGGTGACGGCCTTGTAGGTCATCGTCCAACCGTCGCCGGTTGCCGCCTCGATTGCGTAGCCAACTTCGGTCTCGAAGCTCTGCTCGCCGACGAAGATGTTGCCGCCGAACGCCCGCAGCTCGGCGGTTGGCGTGGTGAAGCGGTTGCCATCGCCGTTGAAACTCTCGCCCTGCGCCACGAAGCCCGACGGGATGTCGATGGAAAAGCCGAAGCGATCGTTGATGTAGTGGTCCCACTCCGCCGCCGCGCCCGCGTTTGCAGACAGCAGCACGGCGGCCATCGCGAGCGACAGGCGGCGGAGCGGAAGCATCGGGGCGAGGTTCATGACCCCGATGCTGTAGCAGCCGCGATCAGCCGCGGTCGAGATAGTCCTTGTACATCCAGCCGACGCGTCCCTTGGCGTCGCGCACCTGCAACCAGCCGTGTGTGTCGTCGATCACGGTGACACGCGTGCCGCCGGCAAGAGCGAAGGCGACGCCCGCCGATTTCGACGGCTTGCTGCGGGCGTTGGCGCCATTTCCGGTGACCACCGCTGACGATCCAGAAGTCTTTGCCGCCACCGCCTTCGGCGCCACGGCCTTGGCCTTTGCGACCGGCGTCGTCTCCTCAGGCATGGCATCGGCGACCAGTTTTGCGGCGGCTGCATCAGCCTCGGCAAAAGCATCAGCGCCCGCGATCTTGATCCGCGGCAGCTGCGCCTCGGTGCCGCCATCGGCAATGGTCGTGGCCGCCTCAACAGCTGGAGGAGTGGGTGGAGCGGCAGGCGTTTCGGCCAGCGCCATGGCGGTGACTTCCGGCTGTCCATCGGCGCGGATCGCCACGGTCTGCACGCGGCGCGCCGTCAACGAGCCGCCCTTGTCCTCCACCGGCGCCAGGTCGAACTTCAGGGCCGAGAACGTCTGCGCGATCAGCTCGTTATGGCCGATGGTGGGCAGCTGCGATTTCGGCGGCTCGATCGTGACAGTCGCGACCTTGACCAGTCCGGTCGGCACGCTCGCCACTTCGATCCTAGGCTGCGCGGCGGGCGTGGCAACCACGGTCGTTCGGGCGCACGCGGTGCCGCCCGAAACAAGGCATCCAACCGGCAGGACGCCGGTGACAATTGCAAAAAAGATGAACAGCGCCAGCACGCCGGCTGCGGCGCGGAAGACGACATGACGATACGGTATGGCGAACAACAGGTGAGCCATCGGTTACTCCTGACACAACCGGCCCCTCGCCAGTGGCCAGAAAAACACGCACTAGAGACCCCCGCCCCAGCCGCAACTTCCGATCAGAATCGGACGACAATGCGGCGATGGTTAACGCTCAGCCGAAGCGCAGCAGCGCCAGCCCCGCAATCAGGGCGATTCCGAGCAGCAGATTCATTGCGCTCCAGTACAACTCGAGCGCCTTGAGGATATCGAGCGGACCGAGTTGGTCCCGGCCATCGCCGAAGCTGGGGAGGTCGTTGAGTTCGCCCTCGTAACTGCGCGGGCCACCGAGCGCGAAATGCAGCGCCCCGGCAAAGGCCGCCTCCGGCCAGCCGGCATTCGGCGAATCGTGTTTGCGCGCGTCGCGCAGCGCCACGCTCCACGCCGACTCGGGATCGGAGCCGCGCACCAGAAAGGCGGCGCCGGCGATCAGCAGCGCCGTAAGGCGCGCGGGGATCCAGTTGATGAGGTCGTCGAAGCGGGCGCTGGCCCAGCCGAACTCGGCGTAGCGCGCGTTGCGATGGCCGACCATCGAGTCGGCGGTGTTTGCCGCCTTGTAGAGGACGATCCCCGGCAACCCGAGCAGCAGCAGCCAGAACAGCGGCGCCACCACACCGTCGGAGGTCGATTCGGCAAGGCTCTCGATTGCGGCGCGCGCGACGGCGGCTTCGTCGAGCGCATGCGGATCGCGGCCGACGATCTGGCTGACGGCACGCCGTCCCGCCTCGAGCGAGCGTGACAGGCCGTCGGCAACGGCCTTCACGGCGCGCCCGAGCTCCTTCTGCGCCAGCAGGCTCGAGGCGAGCAGGGCCTCGATGACGAAGCCGAACGGAATGCGCCGGGTGATGTCGAGCACGAGGAGCGACGCGGCGAGCCCCGTCCCCAGCAGCAGCGCCAGCATGAGGACGCCCTTGAGCCGCCGCCGTTCGCCGCTGTTGAGCCGCGCCTCGAGCCAGCCGATCAGCGCCCCCATACAGGTCACCGGATGGCCGATCGCCTTGAACAGGGGCGGCGGATAGCCGGCGAGGCGCTCGATGAGCAGCGCCAGCGGCGCGACGAGAGCAAACACTAAACGTCTGCCGCGAGCGTCAGGAGCAGATCGAGATCGAGGTGCTGCTCGAGATGGTTGGCGAGGCCATCGAGTGCGGCCTCGACGCCGGCTTCGTAGCCAACGCCCGGATCGGCCAGGCCCCCGAGGAACACCCGGCGGAACGCATCGGAGGCGAACAGGCCGTGCAGATAAGTGCCGGCGACCTTGCCGTCGGCGGAAATGGCGCCCTCGTTGGCGGCGCCGATCTTGGCGAAGGGGCGGGCGCGGTCCGGGCCGGTCGTCTCTCCCATGTGCATCTGATAGCCGGTGATCGGCACGCCCGACGCCGCGTGCCGCGCGTCCTCGATGCGCAACTGCTTCACCGGTTTCAGGCTGGTCTCGACGTCGAGCAGTCCGAGCCCGCGCGAGGAGCCGGACAGCCCCTCGATACCGTCGAGATCGGCAACGGCGCGCCCCAGCATCTGGTATCCGCCGCAGATGCCGAGCACCGCCTTGCCGGCGCGATGGTGCGCGAGGATATCGATGTCCCAGCCCTGCTGCCGGAGCGCCGCGAGATCGGCCCGCGTCGCCTTCGAGCCGGGGAGGATCACCAGATCGGCCGATTGCGGGATTGGCGATCCCGGCTGCACCATGATGAGGCTGACATTGGGCTCGGCCGCGAGTGGGTCGAAATCGTCGAAATTGGCAATGTGCGGCAGCCGCGGCACGGCGATGGTGAAGGCGCCGGCACCGGCCTCGCGCCGCTGATCGAGCCCCAGCGAATCCTCGGCCGGCAGCCGCGCGGCATCGGCGAAGTACGGGACTGGACCGAGACACGGCAGGTCGGTGAGGGCCGAGATGATGTTGATGCCATCGACAAACAGCGCCGGGTCGCCGCGGAACTTGTTGACGAGGGTGGCGCGGATCAGCGCGGCATCGGACTGTTCGATCACGGCGAAGGTGCCGACCAGGGAGCCGATGACGCCGCCGCGGTCGATGTCGCCGATGATCACGACCGGAGCTTCGACTTCGCGCGCGAAGCCGAAATTGGCGATGTCGGTGGCCCGCAGGTTGACTTCGGACGCGCTGCCCGCGCCCTCGACCAGCACCAGGTCGGCATCGGCGGCGAGCTGGCGGTAGGCGAACACCACCTCCGGCAGGAGGCTCAGCCGCATCTGCCAGTAGTCGCGCGCCGAGAACGAGCCGACACGCTTGCCGCGCACCACCAGTTGCGAACCCCTCTCGTGTTCGGGCTTCAGCAGCACCGGGTTCATCGCCGTCAGCGGCGCGCGCCGCGCCGCCCGCGCCTGCACCGCCTGCGCGCGGCCGATCTCGCCGCCGTCGGCGGTGACCGCGGCGTTGTTGGACATGTTCTGCGGCTTGAACGGCGCGACGCGGAGGCCGCGATTGGTGTAGGCGCGGCAGAGCCCGGCGACGATCAGCGATTTGCCGACGTCGCTGCCGGTGCCCATGAACATCAGCGTGCGTGCCATGGCGGCGGTCTATGCCACGTCGATCACGTGCGCATAAGAGCCCATGACGCGTCCGACCACAGCTCCCATCGGGCCGATCGGCTCGCCAAGCGCGTCGGTGGCGGTGAACAGGGGGGCGGCGCCGTGCGGATCGCCGGCCGAGTAGTGGAACTCGTGCCCCTTGAGTGCGGCCGGCCAAGGCAATGGCCCCGCCAGCGTCAGGCGGCGGTAGCCGAGGCTGCGGCGCGGGCGGTCGATGCGGGTGGAGACCGGCAGCAGGCCAGCCATCGGGTAGGTCCGGCCGTTGCCGTCTGTCATGGCTTCTCCAAGCACCATGTAGCCGCCGCACTCCCCGTAGATCAGGGCTCCGCGGTCCCTTGCAGCGACAAGCGAAGCCTTGAAGCGGTCGGCGGCGGCCAACCTCAGGCCATGCAGTTCCGGATAGCCACCGGGCAAGAAGATCGCATCGCTATTCATGTTTGCAGGTTCATCCGCGAGGGGCGAGAACCAGGTGAGCTCGGCGTCCTGCGTCCGCCAGTCGGCGAGCAGGTGCGGATAGAGGAAGGCAAAAGCCGCGTCGCGGGCCACGGCAATGCGCTGCCCGAGCGGCTTAAGGCGCGATAGTTTGGCCTTTGGGGACACAAAAACGCGCGACAGAGCGAGCAGCCGGTTGAGGTCGACGAAGTCCTCGAGCGCCGCCGCGGCAGCATCGACCACCGCGTCGAAGCCGGCGACTTCGCCCGGCAGGGTGAGGCCGAGATGGCGCTCCGGCAGGCTCAGACCGTCCCGCCGCGGCAGCGCACCGAGCAGCGGGATGCCGAGGGGGGCGAGTGCGGCCGACAGCATCCGCTCGTGCCGGGTGGTGGCGACGCGATTGAGGATGATGCCGGCGACCTCGACATCGGCCCGGAAGCGCGCGAAGCCGCTGACCAGCGCGGCGACCGACTGGCCCTGCCGCTCGGCGTCGACGACGAGGATCACCGGCAGCCCGAGGGTGGCGGCGAGATCTGCGGTCGAGCCGCTGCCGTCGGCGGCGCCGTCGAACAGCCCCATCACGCCCTCGACCAGCAGCAGGTCGGCGCCCGTCGCCTGTTCCGCCGCCAGGGCTCGCAGGCGATCGGGGGTCATTGCCCACGGGTCGAGATTGACCGCCTCGCGGCCCGCGACGCGACTGAGGATCGCGGCGTCGATGTAGTCGGGTCCGGTCTTGGCCGGCGCCACGACCAGACCGCGCCGCCGCAGCGCCGCAACGAGGCCGAGGGTGACCAGCGTCTTGCCCGAGCCGGTGCGCGGTGCGGCGACGAGCAACCCGCTGGCCGGCTGCGTGCTATGCTGCGGCATGGCCGACACCGAGGACTTCGCCCCGCCCGATCGCCCGCTGCGCCGTGGCTGGACCACGGGTGCCTGCGCCACCGCCGCCACCCGCTCGGCCCTGCAGGCGCTGCTCGGCGGTGAGTTCGAGGATCCGGTGACTATTCGGCTCCCCGGCGGGCAGCAGCCGAGCTTTGCGCTGGCACACGAGGCACGCGGCGACGGCTACGCCGAGGCGGGCATCATCAAGGACGCCGGCGACGATCCCGACGTCACCCACGGCGCGCTCGTCATCGCCCGCGTGGCCCCGGGGACGCCCGGAACTGGAATTACGTTTCACGCCGGCGAGGGGATCGGCACCGTTACCAAGCCTGGCCTGCCCATCCCGCCGGGCGAGCCGGCGATCAACCCGGTGCCACGGCGCATGATGCGCGAGGTGGCGGAGGCGCTGGCGCCGGGTGGCGATTTCGCCATCACCATCGCCATCCGCGACGGTGCGCGGCTCGCCGAAAAGACCTGGAATCCGCGGCTCGGCATCGTCGGCGGCCTCAGCGTGCTCGGCACCACCGGCATTGTCGTGCCCTATTCGTGCGCGGCCTGGATCGCCTCGATCCAGCGCGGCGTCGACGTGGCGCGGGCCGCCGGCTGCCAGCACGTCGTCGGGGCGACCGGCGATGCCAGCGAGCAGGCGGCACGGGCCCGGCTCGGCCTGCCGGAGGAGGCCTATCTCGACATGGGCGATTTCGTTGGCGGGCTGCTCAAATACCTCAAGCGCCGCCCGGTGGAGCGCGTCACCATCGCCGGTGGCTTCGCCAAGCTCAGCAAGCTGGCGCAGGGCGCGATGGACCTCCATTCCGCCCGCGGCGAAGTGGACCGGGACGCGATTGCGCTGCTGCTGCCGGTGGCGCTGCGCGCTCGCGTGCGGGCCGCCAACACCATGAAGGAAGTGCTGGACATCGGTGGCCCCGGTCTTGCCCGCCAGGTGGCGCGACAGGCGCGCGACGTCGCCCAGGCGATTGTCGGCGACAGCACGCGCGTCGATGTGCTGATTGTCGATCGGGCCGGCAGCATCGTCGGCGAGAGCGACTGAATGAAGATACTGATCCTCGGCGGCACCGGTGAAGCTCGCGATCTTGCGGCGCGGCTGGTCGGGCTCGGCCATGAAGTGACAACCTCGCTCGCCGGACGCACCAGCGATCCGGCATTGCCCCCGGGACATCTGCGCGTTGGCAAGTTCGGGGGCGTGCCGGGGCTGGCGGGCTACCTGCATGCCATGGCGTTCGACCGGCTGGTCGACGCCACCCACCCCTACGCGGCGCTGATGTCTGCCAATGCCGTCGCCGCCAGCACCCAGGCGCGGGTGCCGCTGGTCCGCTACATGCGGCCGGCGTGGGTCGAACCGTCGGACGGCTGGACCAGCGTTCCAGATATCGCATCGGCTGCGGCCGCCCTGCCGTCGGGCGCGACCGCGCTGGTGACGACCGGGCACGAGGGGCTGGAGGCGATCCTCGCGCGCAACGACTGCACGCTGCTGGTGCGGCTGATCGAGCCGCCGCAGCAGCCGCTGCCCAATCATGCGACGTTGCTTCTGAGCCGTCCGCCGCACACCATCGCCGATGAGCGCAACCTGTTCGCCGCCGAAGGCATCACGCACCTCGTGACCAAGAACTCCGGCGGCACGCAGACCGCGGCCAAGCTCGAGGCGGCGCGGCAGACGGGGGCGAGGGTGATCATGGTGGCGCGACCGGTGCTGCCCGCCGCACGTGAAGTCGGATCGCTGGAGGAGGCGGTGGCGGCGATCGGAGCCTAGGCCGTCACGTGCGGCCTCTCCCTCATCCGCCCTTCGGGCACCTTCTCCCACCAGGGGAGAAGGCGATGGAAGCGATACCGCCGGGCCGAAATCGCCTCGCTGGCGCGGGCCAAAACGTCGTGCACCGGACCGGTCGCGCCTCATGGCTCGACTCGCAGCTTCTTCTTGCCGGCGTTGCGGAGGACGTGGGCGTGGTCGGCGGCATAGAGACGGCTGTCGGTGAAGCGGGTCTCGCCGAACACCCGGCCGACGAACACCAGCGCCGTGCGGGTGATCTTCGCCTCGCGCACCTCGGCGCGCATTGCGGACAGCGTCGTGGCGATGATTGCCTCGTCGGGCCAGGTGGCGCGATACACCACCACCACCGGGCAGTCCGCTCCGTAGTGCGGCGTCAGTGCCGCCTCGACATAGCTGAGGTTGCGGATGGAGAGGTGAATAGCGAGCGTCGCGCCGCTGGCGCCGAGCACCTCCAGCGTTTCGCGCTCGGGCATCGGCGAGGCCTTGCCGGCGGTGCGGGTGAGAATGATGGTCTGGCTGATTTCGGGCAGTGTCAGCTCGGCGCCGATGCGCGCTGCTGCCGCCGCGAAGGCTGGGACACCCGGCACGATCTCCCAGGGGATTCCCAGCGCATCGAGCCGCCGCATCTGCTCGGCGATAGCGCCATAGATCGAGGGATCGCCGGAGTGAACCCGCGCCACGTCGTCGCCGCGCGCCGCGGCCGCCGCCATCTCGTCGATGATCTCGTCGAGACGCAGCGGCGCCGTGTCGATGACGCGCGCGCCGGCGGGCGCCGCGGCAACGATTTCGGTCGGCACCAGCGAGCCGGCATAGAGGCAGACCGGGCAACGCGCGATGAGGCGCTGGCCGCGCACGGTGATCAGGTCGGGCGCGCCGGGCCCCGCGCCGATGAAGTAGACGGTCATGCGTCGAGGGCGGCGCGCATTGGCGGGCCGACCCACTGCGCAGTGTGATCGTTGTTCGCCCGGCTCACGGCGCCTTCCCCTCATAGCCGCGCGGCGTGAAGGCGATGGTGCGGCCGCTGCCGCGCTTAAGGGTGCGCGACCCCGATGCACCGATGAGGACGATGGTCATCATATCGACCGCAGCGGCATCGAACGCGCTGAGGCTGGTGACGGTCACCGCCTCGTCCTGCCGTCCGAGATTTGCGGCGACCACCACCGGCGTTTCCGGCGGGCGGTGCGCGAGGAAGATGCCCTTGGCTTCGCCGATGAGGGCAGTGCGCTTGCTCGAGCGCGGATTGTAGAGGGCGGTGACGAAGTCGCCACGAGCGGCGGCTTCGAGGCGCGCCTGGATGGTCTCGGCCGGGGTCAGCAGGTCGCTGAGCGAGATGGCGCAGAAATCGTGCCCGATCAGCGCCCCGGCAGCGGCCGACGCCGCCTGCAACGCCGTGATGCCGGGGTGCACTTCGACCGCGACGCGCCGCGCGCCGTCAGAAATGGCGCGCTCGCCCGTCGCCCCGATCAGCTCGAAGGCGAGCGACGCCATGGCGTAGATCTGCGCATCCCCCGACGACACCAGCGCCACGACGCGTCCCTTGGCGGCAAGCTCGAGCGCGGTGCGCACCCGCGCCTCCTCTTCACCGAGCGCGAAGCGGTGCTCGACCTGGCCGAAATTGAGATCGGCGATGAGATCGAGATAGAGCTCGTAGCCCACCCAGTCACCGCTCTCGGAGAGCGCCGCGACCGCCGCGCCGGTGCGGCCGCCGCGATCACCCGGGCCGATGCCGACGATGTGGAGCACGCCCGGCGCGCGGCCCAGGGTCAAGGGATCGATCGGCTGTGGCGCCTTGCCGATGGCGCAGGTAGCGCGCGCCGATTTGTGCTTGGGGACCAGCAGCGCGCCCGCCTTCAGCGCCGCCGCCTCGGCCACCCCGGGCGTTCCCGTCTCGGCCTCGACCAGCTCGGACGGATTGAGCAGCCGATAGCGCTCCTGGTTAAGCTCGAAGGACGAAAACAGCCTGAGCGGCACGCCGAAATGCCGGGCGGCCTCGTGGAATGCCGCCTCGTCGCCCTTCAGCTCGATGGTGGCGAGCGCCGCCAGCGATTTCGGTGACAGTCCCTGCGCCGCGAGGCATTCCTCGATGAGGCCGATGACTTCGCCCGGCGACACGCCACGCTCCGAGCCGAGCCCGGCGATGAGCGTGCGCGGATGGTAGAGCAGCTCGCGCTCGTGCCGTTCGATGTTCTCGCTGATCCGCACCTTGACGTTGCCCGACGACGACACCGGATAGCCCGCTTCGGCGATCCACGGCGCATGGCCGCTCACCTGCAGCTTGGCGCCGGCCATCAGCGCGATCGCCGCGGGCTTTGCCGGCAGCGGATCGGCCAGCGACCAGCCCGTGGGGGGCTCGTCGAGCGCCACCGCGAACGCCGTGTCCGACGCCGTGGTGATGGCTGCGACGCCGCCGGTCGCTGTGGCGATCTGTCGGGCCAGCGTGTTCGCCCCGTGGTGGCCGCCAAGCAGCGGCACGACATGCTTGCCGTCGGCCGAGACGGCGACAACCGCCGGCTCCGCATGCTTGTCGGCGAGTTGCGGCGCGAGGATGCGGACGAGGATGCCCGCAGCACAGATGCCGACGATCGTCCGGCCCTCGGCGAACAGTCGCGGCAACAGGCGCTTCGGGTCGTCGCCGCCAAAGCCGCAGGCAAAGATCTCGGCCTTGAGCAGTGCCGCGAGTTTTTGCGCGAGGGCGGCCTGGGTGGGTGAGAAATGCACGATGGCGGGGGTCAATTCCAGTCCTCGGCGCCGGAGTAGATGAGGATGAGCGAGAAGTACGGCTTGTCGCCCGGCGGTAGGTCGCGGACGCGGATCAGGCGCTGGCCGGCGCCGCTGGCGCGCTCGATGTACCAGGC
Organism: Devosia sp.; assembly: GCA_040007135.1. GTDB lineage: Bacteria > Pseudomonadota > Alphaproteobacteria > Rhizobiales > Devosiaceae > Devosia_A. The sequence goes on from JBDTVO010000022.1 coordinate 13,357, forward strand.
ATGTTCCGCCAGCCCGGCGTCGTCGAGTGCGGCGCGCACCTTGTCGTAGTGGCGGCCGAGCTTGAGGATGGCGAACGAGCCGCCGAGGGCGAGGTTTTGGCTGAGGGCAGGGGCCGGCAGCAGGCCGGTCAGCACGGTGAGGCTTTCGGCTTTCGCGGCCAGCGGCAAACGAACAGCAGCGGCTGCCGCCGTCATCGAGGTCACCCCCGGCACCACCTCCACCGTCTGCGGCGCGTCGCGGAAATGGCTGAGCAGATAGATCGCCGTTCCATAAAACAGCGGATCGCCTTCGCACAGATAGACGACATCGCGCCCAGCCTCGAGATGCAGCGCAAGGCGCGCGGCGGCTTCGTCGTAAATGTGTTGCTTGGCGGCGACGTCGCCAGTCTGCCCGAGCCTGACTGTCATCGGGATGTGGATGGTCTCGACCAGCGCGGCGGGATTGAGGTGGGGGCGGGCGATGTCGAGGGCGATGGTCGTATCCTCGTTGGAGACCGGGTAGGCGACGACGTCGGCGGCACCGAGCAGGCGCACCGCCTTGAGCGTGAGCAACTCCGGATCGCCAGGCCCGACGCCGACGAGGTGCAGCGTGCCGTTCATGGCTTGCTCACCGCCCATTGCGTCACCGCCATGCGCGGACGCATCACCCGCTGCGCGCCAATGCTGTCGAGCGCCGACACTTCGATGCGAACCAGATCGCCGCCCAGCCGCGACTGGCGCGCCTGGAGCGCCGCCTCGCCATCAAGGGTCACGGCATTGGCAACCAGCCGGCCGCCGGGCCTGAGCGCCGTCCAGCAGGCATGGAACAGCGGCTCGTCGGCAACGCCGCCGCCGACAAAGATCGCGTCGGGGACCGGCTTGCCGACGAGCGTGTCGGGCACCTCACCCGGAACGATCTGTAGCGTCGGTACCCCGAGCCTCTCGGCGTTGACCGCGATCATCTGCAGCCGCTCGCCCTCGCGCTCGAAGGCGAGGGCGCTGGTATCGCGGGCGGCGCGCATCCACTCGATGCCGATCGACCCGCAGCCGGCGCCGACATCCCACAGCAGGGCGCCGGGATAGGGGGAGAGCCGGGCGAGGCTCACGGCGCGCACCTCGCGCTTGGTGAGCTGGCCATCGGTGACGAAAGCTTCGTCGGGCAGTCCCGGCACCGCGGCGAGCAGCGGCGCGCCGGCATCGGCAACGCAGTCGATGGCGAGGACGTGGAATGGGCCTGCCGTGAGCCCATAGCCGACGGCTTGCGCCGACTGCACGCGTTCATCGGGCGCGCTGAGATTGTCGAGCACGGTGAGCCGGGTGCGCCCATAGCCGCGCGCGACTAGCAGCCGGGCGACATAGCCTGGAGTCTCCGCACCTGTTGTCAGGGCGAGGATGCGCACGCCGGGCGCGACGTGCGGCTGGATAAGCTCGGCCGGGCGGCCGTGCAGCGACAGTGTGGTGACGTGCTGCAGCGGCCAGCCGAGGCGGGCAGCCGCGAGCTGGAACGACGAGACGTGCGGATGCACCCGGAACTCGCCGGCATCGAGGTGGCGCGCCAGCGTTGCGCCGATGCCGAACCACATCGGATCGCCCGAGGCGAGGATGACCGTCGGCCGACCGCGATGCGCCATCACCTGCTCGAGCATGAGGTCGAGCTTGGGGGACCGCCACGGCTCGAGCCGATGGCCCGCCGGCAGTCGGTCGAGCAGCCGCTTCGGCCCGATGATGTCTTCGGCAGAGGGAAGGACCGGCATCTCGCTTTCGCCCACCCCCACAATCTCGAGCCAGGCGGTCATCGTCCGATGCCACGGGCGATGGCATTGAGGGCGGCAGCGGCGATGGCCGAGCCGCCTTGCCGGCCGAGCAGGGTGATGAACGACACGCCGCGCGTATCGAGCGCCAGCTCGGCCTTCGATTCTTCCGCGCCGACGAAGCCGACGGGCGTCGCGATGATCGCCGCCGGCTTCGGTGCGCCGGCGTCGAGCATCTCCAGCAGATGGAACAGCGCCGTGGGCGCGTTGCCGATGACGACGACGGCGCCCGCAAGGCGATCGCGCCAGAGTTCGACGGCGGCCGCGGAGCGTGTTGTAGCGAGCCGTGCTGCGAGGCCAGGTACGCTTGCGTCGTTGAGCGTCACGATCACCTCGCTGCCGTGGAGGTAGCGATGGCTGATGCCGGCCTTGACCGCCTCGCAGTCGCAAAGGATTGGTGCCCTCTCGACGAGAGCGAAGGCAATGCGCTCGACCACGTCCTCGCTGGCCCGGATATGCGGTGCGATATCGACGCGGCCGCAGGCGTGCATCATTCGCAGCGCGACATCGTGCATGTCGTCAGCGAGCCCGGCGAGGTCAGCCTCGGCGCGGATGGTGGCAAAGCTCTGCGCGTAGATCGCGTCCGGGTCGCGCAGATAGCCGATCACTTGCCCTCCTCGCGGGCAAGGCGACCGGCGATTTTGGGCAACGTCACCGGGCCGAGCGGATGGCGTGCGAACGGGTAGGGGGCATGGTGATGGTCATGCGCTTCACCGGGGGCGTGGACATGCGGCGCGCTGCCGGGCTCGTGCATGTGGAGCGGTGTCCACGGCAAGCCGTGCCGCAGGCAGAAGGCCTCGTCGCGGCACGAGCCGTCGCAGTCGCCGTTGCACGGGCAATTCTCGAGTCCGCCGCCGATGCCCTCGACATGGTGATGGTGCGATTGCTGCGCCAGACCGACATCGGCCTCGAACCCCAGCACCTGCTCGCGGTACTTGCAGAGCGCACAGTTCATGAGGTTCTGCCCCACCAGCATTTCACGGATGCGATCGACGAAAGTGTCGATCACCAGCGGGTGGTCGTCGAGATAGGGCGCATTGAGGATTTCGACCTCGGGGTGCGCCGCCTGCGCCGCGTCGGCCGCGTCGTAAATGCGCTTCACCAGCACGCCGGTGAACAGGAAATATGGGAACACCACGATGCGCCGGTAGCCGAGCTTCATCACGTGCTCGAGCGCCGGCGCCACCAACGGGAAGGTGACGCCAGAATAGGCGACCTCACCCCAGCCGAACCCCATGCCTTCCCACAGCATGCGCATGATTTTGGCGACATTGGAGTTGGCGTCGGGATCGGAGGCGCCGCGGCCCACCACCAGCAGCAGCGTCTCGCTGAGCGCGATCTGCCGCGGCGACTGCGCCAGCCCTTCGCGGATGCGGTCGCCCGCGGCACGCAGCATCTTGAGGTCGACACCCAGTTCCCGGCCATAGGTGATTCGCAGCCCCGGGTGCGCCGCCTCGTAGGTCTTGAGCACGGCTGGAATATCGTTCTTGGCGTGGCCGGCGGCGAACAGCATGCCCGGCACGGCGAGGACGTGGCGGACCCCGGCTTCGCGCAGCCGGTCGAGTCCGGCATGGATCACCGGATTGGCGAATTCGAGATAGCCGTAGTCGACCGGCACGCCGGGAAGGCGCGCTCGCAGGGCTTCGGCGAGTGTCGCGAATTCGTCGACGGCGCGCTTGTTGCGGCTGCCGTGGCCACACAGCATCACGCCGGTGCCTTGTGGCAGCAGGGGCAGGTCCGTCATCTCACCTCCGCCAGCTCCGGGGTTGGCCCCCGGTTTGGGTCGGCCGCACCGGACGTGTGTTTCAGCCGCATAGCTGGGCTGCCGCGCGAGCGGCTGTTGTAGGGAGGCGAAAGCACCCGGTCAATCAAGGGCTTAGGCAGTTGCGAATGCTTGTCAAAATCACTTGCGGAAACAAGCACTTGCCCGGCGCACGGGCGGCGTTTATGGCGACCTCGGAACGGGGCGCAGCATGGCGGACGAGCGGACATCTTCGGCGGCGCGCTATGCGCTCGCGAGCCTCGGGGTGGCGGTGCTGGTGCTGGCGCTCAAGGCCGTCGCGGCGTGGCTTACCGGCTCCATCGCGCTGACCGCCGACGCCATCGAAAGCATCGTCAACCTCGTGACCGCGATCGTCGCGCTGGTGGCGGTGCGCCTCGCCGCGCGTCCCGCCGACGCGGCTTTGCCCTATGGCTACGGCAAGGCCGAGTACTTCTCGGCCGTGATCATCGGCATCTTCATCGGCATGGCGGCGATCTTCATCTTCACCGAGTCCTGGCGCGGCTTTACTGATCCGCACCCGTTCCGGGCCGACCCAGTCGGCCTTGCGGTCAGCGTCGTTGCCACCATCATCAACGCCGGCTGGGCCATGGTGCTGCTCCGCATCGGCCATCGCGAGCGGTCGGCGTCGCTGCGCGCCGACGGCACACACCTGCTCACCGATGTTGCCTCGACGGTGGCGGTGCTGGTCGGCGTGCTGCTGGCGATCGTCACCGGCTACGCGCCGCTCGATGCGATATTGGCCGGCCTCGTCGGCGTTGCCATCCTCTGGTCCGGGTGGCGGCTGATCCGCGAAAGTGTCATCGGGCTGATGGACGTGGCGGTTGAGCCGGCGCGGCTCAAGGCGATCCGCGAGATCATCGCTGCCAACGCCGACGGCGCCATCGAGGCGCACGACATCCGCACCCGCGCCGCCGGCCGCTCGACCTTCATCGAGTTCCACCTGGTGGTGGCCGGCGCGATGAGCGTCGAGGACGCCCACGCCATCTGCGACCGCATCGAGGCGAAGCTGCGCGAAGCGGTCGGCGACGCCCAGATCACCATCCATGTCGAGCCCGAGGAGAAGGCGAAGCACTCGGGCATCGTGGTGGTGTAAGGCTTATCCCTCCGCCTTCGGCATCTCCGTCGTGCTCTCGGTGAGCCGCGTGCCCTTGAGCGTCATCGGCAGGCCGGCGACGACGAAATGCACCTCGCTGCAGATGTCGGCGAGCCGCTGGTGCGCGGCACCGCTGAGGTCGCGGAACATTCGGGCCATGGCATTGTCGGGGACGATGCCGAGGCCGACCTCGTTGGAAACCAGAATCACCCGCGCCGTCTCGATGCCGGCGAGGGTGGCGATCAACTCGTCGACGGCTGCGGCGACATTGCGCTCAGCGACGATCAGGTTGGTGATCCACAGCGTGATGCAGTCGACCAGCACCGCATCGTGCGTCCGCGCCGCGATCTTCAGCGCCGCCGGCAGGTCGAGCGGTTCTTCGAGTGTGGCGAAGCGCTTGTGTCGCTGCTGGCGGTGGATCCGCACCCGCTCCCGCATTTCCTCGTCGAGCGCCTCGGCGGTCGCCAGGTAGAGCGGGCTTTCGCCGGCCCGCATCGCCAGCCGCTCGGCAAACCCGGTCTTGCCGGAGCGCGCCCCGCCCAGAACCAGCACGTGTCCGCTCATCCGCCGTCCTCCGATTCGGGGGCAACGCATCCGCCCCGGATTGGTCGCATGCGACCCATGCGGCGAGGTCGCGTGACCCGCCGGAACCGATGCCTTATAGTCCTTTCGTCGTAGGCCCGTTGGCATTAAGGTCCGGCCGCGCCGGCCCCCGGCGCCAGCATTCTCAGGGGTTTGGCTCGTGGCCAGATATTATCTTGGCGTCGACGGCGGCGGCACCAATTGCCGTATTCGCCTCGCCGATGAGAATTTGGCCACGCTGGGCGACGGCGCCGGCGGCCGCTCGAACCTGCAGATCGAGAACGGCGACGCCGCCTATCGGTCGATCCTTGAAGGCACCCGCCAGGCCTTTGCCGCGGCTGGCCTCGACCACGCCGAAACCCGCAACACCTATGCCTGCTTCGGCATGGCCGGCGGCCGGCTCGAATCCTCGCGTACCGCCTTTGCCGGTCGCGACTGGCCGTTCGCCGCGGTGCAGGTCTTCGACGACATCGACATCGCCCGCGCCGGCGCGCACGCGGGCGAGGACGGCGCCGTGGTGATCATCGGCACCGGCTCCGCCGCCCTCGCCATGGTCGGCGGCCAGCGCCACCAGGCCGGCGGCTGGGGCTTCCATATCGGCGACCAGATGTCGGG
>JBDTVO010000023.1:0-18799 GCA_040007135.1 Devosia sp.
ATGGCAATCATAGCTCGAGAACCCGTCTTCACACAAGCAACGGCCATTCTCGCAGGATATTCCATGCCCACGGCAAAACCCGGGGCATTCTTGAAACGAGTTATGATATCGTCAAACTCAAATGCACTTGGATCATCGTGATACTGATATCGTAGAACGCGGTTCAAGAGCCTACGTACCTCTTGATACGTCACCCCCGGCACACCTTCGACCATTGCGAGATATACGTTCGGCGAACCTTTCTCGGGGACGGTCGACACAAGAACGTGAGCCCCCATATCACTGCCCTCGGCGGCAGACTTGTGATGCTCTTTGTACGTGCCACGCTGAACATCCGAATAAACGGCGTTGGGCGCCTGCAAGTCGGAAAGGCGAATGAGCAGAGTCGCGATATCCTTGGAGGTGTCTATGCGAAGGTCACCAAGGACCAAGTGCGCCGTATTCTTTCGGATGGGAGTGATGGCTCGATCCTTGGAGTAGTAGGACTGCCAAATCCCTACAATTTCCTCCATAGTCGGAAGAGGCGCGCCAGCCACGCCGCTAACCACTTCGCAATCAAAGAAGTAGAACGAGCGTTCGCTATTCTTGAGTAGTGCCATGCGTTCTACGATTGCCACTTCGACTGGCCAAGTCAACATTCATAGGTAGCGCTATCCCCTCGTCATTCAGGCTCGTGGCGATCCCAATCCACTTTTGCAAGACGGCCAGCGGATAGCCATGGCCGTAGCCTTGCCCTACCCCGGCCGTCGTCCAACCTCCGATTTGGTCAACTACGTCTGAAGGGCATTCGACGGTCCTAAGCCGATCCCGCATGCTGTGTCTAAAGCCATGAATCACACCACCTTCACTCACCACACCGCCGAGCCACTTGTTGAGTGCTGCACTGGCCGAGTTGGCATTTGTTCGCCCATCCTTGGTGTATCGAGGAAACGCGAAGGGCCCGGGTTCGGATTCGATCACCCTCTTGGCCGCCCACAAAGACGCGCCAACTAGCGGAATGAGCCTCTGACTACCGGTGGTCTTCAAAGACCTCCACGGACGGGGTTGCACCACTACATGCGGGACGTCATCACCTAACCGAATGTCCTCCGATGCCAATCCCGCCGCCTCGGCCAGCCTCATCCCCGTGTCGCTGATCAATGCAACCAGCCACCTAAGGTCGTCGTCCATTCGTCGGCACGTGGCTTGAACGGTCCTTATCTCATCAAGGGGAATGCTCATGCGGGCCGGACCAACGGTGCTGCGGTCAAGATAGATGCCAGCGAATGGACTTGGCTCGCTCAAGCCATGTTCGGTTAGGGCAAAACTAGTCACTGCTCTTAGGCTAGTGAAGAGGCGAACGACACTGGCACTGCTCAGACCTCGCGCAAACAGCTCATCCCGAAAGCTGGTCGCATCCGTCTTCGAATAGGACAGTAGAGGTTTGTTCTTTTTAGCCGCAATTAGGTAGTCGATCGCTCGTGTGGCTGCGGTCGTGAAGGTCGCTGATCGGCCCTTGGATTTGAGCCTCAGATACGTGGCTAGAGCGGCTGTGGCAGTCGGTCCAAGGTCACGTCCAACGTGCTCGGAAGGAACTAATCGGTGTTGTCCCGGCGTGGTTCGGTTTGAGGCCCTGAGCTGAAGCCAAAACTCGTCAAGCTTAGAAGCCTGAGCGAGGGCTCTCGGTGTCGCTTGATATGGGTTTCTGGTCCTCAGAGAGAACGCGATACGGTCAGTCTCGTAGTGCTGCCTTAGGTCCGCTGGCACCCTTCTCGTGAAGTAGTAGATGCCATCTTTGAGGTAGCTGAAGGGGACGATTCTGGTTGCCAATTTGGTCTACTCCAAACCCTGTTCGAGACAGAATTCGAAGACAAGTCAGCAGCTTAGATGAGGCCGATTCGGGTATGTGGTGCCCCCGGTCGGAATCGAACCGACACTCCTTTCGGAACCGGATTTTGAGTCCGGCGCGTCTACCAGTTTCACCACAGGGGCTGCCGCGGAAGTGGCGGGACATAAGGGCAAGCCAGCCGCGGCGTCAACACGCGACCGTTGACCGCCCGCCGCCGCTGGGGCTTGATCGCCCGACGAGGCAGCGAGGCAAAATTGGCAGGCACTATCCGCACCGGCATGGCCGGCTGGATCTTTGAGGACTGGCGCAAGGGCAAGTTCTATCCCGAAGGCTTGAAGCAGAAGGAGGAGCTGCACTTCGCCAGCCGCGCCGTCACCACCATCGAGATCAACGCCACCTTCTATCGCAACCAGAAGCGCGAATCCTTCGAGGCCTGGGCGGCCGAGACGCCCGAGGACTTCGTGTTTACGGTCAAGGGCAACCAGGCCGTCACCCACATCAAGCGGCTGAAGGAGGTGGAGCAGCCGGTCGAGCTGTTCTTCAATTCGGTGATGGCGCTGGGCAAGCGCCTCGGGGCCATCTGCTGGCAATTGCCGCCCAACATCAAATACGACCTCGAACGCGTCGAGCGCTTCCTGGCGCTGTTGCCCAAGGAGATCCGGCAGGCGATCGAAGTGCGCAGCAAGGCATTTGCGACCCCCGAATTCGTCGAGCTGCTCAAGGCGCACAACGTGGCGCTGGTCACCGCCGACACCGCCGAGTGGCCCTACATCGACCAGACCGCCGACTTCACCTATTGCCGCCTGCAGGGCCCGCCCGGGGGCGACCACTACGACAGCACCGGCCTCGACAAGTGGGCCGACAGGTTCAAGTCGCTGGCCGCAGGCAGGGCGATCACCGGCGAGCTTGTGGTCCCGATGGCCAGCAAGCAGCCGCAGCGCGACGTGTTCGCGTTCTTCGTCTCGATGGACAAGGGCAACGCTCCGGGCAACGCCATGGCCATCCAGCAGCGGCTGGGGATAAAGCCGGCGGCGTGAACGACCTCACAACGGCGCGACGGCCCTTGCTTTCGCCCAAGGATTGGCCTCAATCCGCCGTCACATAGACCGATGCGTCCGATGAGCAGCACCGCCCTTCCCACCGCCGCCCTCCGCCCCACCGACAAGATCCTTGTCGGCCTCGCTCTCGTGCTCGGGCTCGTCGCCATCCTGGGCGCCTGGGGCAGCCAGATCATCGGCCACCTAGTGCCGTGCGAGCTCTGCCTCGGCCAGCGCCTCGCCTACTACTGGGGCCTGCCGGTGCTGGCGGCGATCCTGCTGCTGTGGAACCGGCTGCCGCTCGCCGTGTGGTACATCGCCATGGCTGTCGGGGCCGCGATCTTTGTCTGGTCGACCTATATGGGCGTCTTCCATGCCGGGGTCGAATGGGGCTTCTGGCCCGGCCCCACGGCGTGCACCGGCCCGGCCGGGGCGCTGAGTTTCGGCGACCTGCAGACGGGCAATGTCGAGGCCGTCATCCCCTGCGACCAGGTACAGTGGCGCGACCCGCTGCTGAAGCTGTCGCTCGCCGGCTACAATGCCCTGCTGTCAGCGGTTATCGTCGTGCTGCTCGGCGCCGCCATGCTGGTCCAGGCCCGGCGTCCGCGGGGCTGATCCGTGAACCGCAGCTACGGCTCGAGCTCGATGTCCCAGTAGAGATAGTCGAGCCAGCTCTGGTGCAGATGGTTGGGCGGGAACGCCCGGCCGTTGTTGTGCAGGTCGTGCACCGTTGGCTGGAACGGCGCCTGGCCCGGGAACATCTTGATGTCCCTCGGCAGGCGGTTGGACTTGCGCAGGTTGCACGGCGCGCAGGCGGCAACGACATTGTCCCAGGTGGTGCGGCCGCCCTTCGAGCGCGGGATGACGTGGTCGAACGTCAAATCGTCGCGCGAGCCGCAGTACTGGCACTGAAATTTGTCGCGCAGGAACACATTGAAGCGCGTGAACGCCGGATACTTGGCCGGCCGCACATATTCCTTCAGCGACACCACGCTGGGCAGGAACATCTCGAAGCTGGGCGACTTGATGATCCGGTCGTAGCTCGAAACGATCGAAACGCGCTCAAGGAATACCGCCTTGATCGCGTCCTGCCATGACCAGAGCGACAGCGGATAGTAGCTCAACGGCCGGTAGTCGGCGTTCAGGACGAGCGCGGGGCACGACTCTGGTGACACGTGTATGGTCACCGGAGACCCCCGTTCTGGGAATCTGCAGCACGCATATTGGCCCTATACTATATGCAGCGTGACGGGCCTGTGAAGCGTCAAAAGCCAAGCGATTGTTACGCCTTGGGAGTCGTCGCCCAGAGCAGGAACTGGGTGGCGAACTGCAGCCCGTCCGGGGCGATGCCGTGGCCGGCGCCCGGTGAAATGTGAAGCCGCACCTCGAACCCGGCATCGGCCAGCACCTGCGCCGACTCGCGGCTGAGATCGGGATCGACGACCTGGTCGACCTCGCCGTGCACCAGCGCCACCGGCGGCTTCGCGAAGCGCCCGCTGGCAAAGCCCTCGGGCGGAATGAGCGCGCCGGAGAAGGCGACGATTGCCTTCAGCGGCTGGTCGAGCGAGGTGCCGAGGTGCAGCGCCATCATCGCCCCCTGGCTGAAGCCGGTGATGATGGTGTCGCGCGGCCCGAGGCCGGTCTGCGCCCAAAGGTCGATGAGGAAATTGATCAGCACCGGACGGGCCGCCTCGGCGCCCTCGATCCGCCCCTTGATGCGATCGACGTTGAGCGGGAACCACTGGTATCCGCCGGGATTTTGCGCGCACACCTCTGGCGCATTCGGCGCCACGAACACCATGTCCGGGAACAGCTCGCGCCACTGCCAGCCGAGGCCGATGAGATCGTTCCCGTCAGCGCCGTAGCCGTGCAGCAGCAGCATCACCTGCTTTGCCTTGCCGCCCGATTTCGGCGGCAGCAGCGGACCCGACAGCGTCGGCGTCACAGCGCCACGCCTCCGGCCTTGCGAAGGACGGCGGCGTAGTAGCGCCAGAACAGCAGCGCGGCCGTGTGCCGATGCGGCGCCCACGGCGCGGCAAGCTCGGCGAGGGCGCGGGCATCGGGAGGAGCTTTCATGCCCAAGGCATGGCCCACGGCCTTCTGCAACGCAAGGTCGCCCGCGGGGAAGATGTCGGCGTGGCCAAGGCAGAACATCAGGTAGATTTCCGCCGTCCACGGACCGATCCCCGGCTGCGCCGTCAGCGCCGCGACGGCCTCCGCCGCCGGCAGCGTCTCGAGCGCCGCAAGGTCGAGGTCGCCGGCGACGATCGCCTGGGCAAGTGCGGTGATGGTGCGGTGCTTGCCGGCGGAGAGGCCGGCGGTTCGCGCCGCGTTTTCCGGCAGCCCCAGATAGCCGGCCGGATCGAGGGCGCCGTCGAGCGCTGCGAGCCGCCCCCACATCGCCCGCGCGCTTGCCACCGACACCTGCTGGCCGCAGATGACGCGGACGAGTCCGCCGAAACCCCCCGGCGTCAGCCGGATGTCGAAGGCGCCGGCGCGCTGCGCGATGGCGCGGAGCTGGGGATTGCGGCGCAGCAGGGCGCGCCGGTGGCGGGCGAGGATTTCGGGCGAAACCAGCCGCTCTGTGGCGGGCGTGCGGGGCATGCTAGAGCGCGACCATGCCTGTTCTACGTTTCGCACCGAGCCCCAACGGCCTGCTCCATCTCGGACACGCCTTCTCGGCGCTGTTTACATGGCGTGCAGCGGCACGGCTGGGCGGCACGGCGCTGCTGCGGATCGAAGACATCGATCCCGAGCGCTGTAAACCCGAATTCGACCGGGCGCTGCGCGAGGATCTCGCCTGGCTCGGCCTCGACTGGCCGGAGCCGGTGCTGCGGCAGTCGCAGCGCATGGATGCGTACCGCACTGCCGCCAGCCAATTGGGCGACCTGCTCTATCCCTGCGACTGTACTCGGACCGAAATCGCCGCGCGCGCGGCAGGCGCCGATCCCGACGGTGCACCGCTTTACGACGGCCGCTGTCGAACTCACGGGCCTCGCGGCAACCGCCCCGCGCAGATGCGGCTCGACATGCGGCGGGCGTTGGCGCGGAGCGGCAAGTTGCACATCGCATCGCTGCCGGTCGACGGCATCGAGCTTGAGCCGGGCGCGATGGAGGAGCGCGAAGCCGCACCCGAGCGATGGGGCGATGCGGTGCTGGTCCGGAAGGATACACCAACCAGCTATCACTTGAGCGTCGTGGTGGATGATGCTGCGCAGGCAGTCACCCTCGTCACCCGCGGGACCGACCTCGAGGCGGCGACCGATTTGCATGTGCTGCTGCAGGCGCTGCTGGAAATGCCGTCACCCATCTACGCCCATCATCGGCTGATCCGCGACGAGGCGCGCCACAAGCTCAGCAAGTCGAAGGGCGCACAGAGCCTCCGCGACCTGCGTGCAGCCGGTTGGACTCCCGCCGATGTGAGGCGGACGCTCGGCTTCTAGAACCTCATACTATAGGCGGCGCCGACCTGGGCGTGCGTGCCGATGCCGGCGCCAGTGGAGCCCTGGACGAACGTATCGAGCCTGGTCTGCGGAGACATCTCCCAGCCCAGATTGAGGCCGTACTGCGCGAACAGCGTCGACTGCGGTGTTCCCGCGACATCGCCGCCTCCGAAGAGGTAGGCCCCGGCGCCGTTGTTGGCGATGGTGGTGCCGACCGCGAGCGAACTGGTGAGCGCGACGTCACGGGCCAGGGCCACGGTCCAGTCCGCCCCCAGGGTGGCGGTGGTGAACGACTGCACCTTGCCGCCCAGATCGGCCGCGAACAGATTGGAGCTGCTGAACGGCTCCTGGTAGCTGGCAAAACCGAGGAAGGTCTGCCGCAGCGTCGCCGACAGGAGCAGCGTGCCCGCCGGACCGGTGTCGAGCATTGCCCCGACCTTGCCGTAGATGGCGCCAAGCACCGCGGTACCTGAGCCGGTGACCGTCACCGGCACGATAACCGGCGCGCCGCTGGTGTCGGTAAAGCTGTAGCTGCGCGTGAACTGCAGCGACAGCAGACCGGCCTGGCCGCCGACCTCGCCGACGAGGCGGAAGCCCTGGGTATCTGGCTGCACGTAGCGGAAGGCAGCGGCGGCGACGGCACCGCCATAGTGCGCACCCGGCGACTGATCGATGAGCGAGACACCGCCCAGCACGCTGTAGCCATCGGCCAGATTGTAGCGCGCCCGGGCGCCAAACATCAGCGAGCCGGCACCGCCGATGAGCCCGACCTCATCGTCGCCCTCGAGCGGTTGCCCCTGCCCGGCCAGCAATCCGGCCGTTGCGCCCAGATGCGTCACGAGGCCGACCTGGTCGAGCCCGACGCTGTTCATCGAGTCCTCGGCGTCCGTTTTCGTCATCGTCGCGACTTCGGTGTAGTCCGCCGAATCGAGGGTGATGAGCGCAAGGCTGGGATCGGCGACCTGGTCCATGCCGACGGTGACGGTCGAGCGGAGGGTGCCGTCAGCTTCCTTGCCGACGTATCCGTCCTGCGTGTACTGGCCGGTGAAATCGCCGGTCATGTGGAAGCTGTCGGCGCGGCCGTTGTGACGCACGGTTAGCGTGCCGGTGTCGCCCTCATCGAGAAGCGCGCCGCGATAATTTGCGCCGTAGACAACGAACGTGTCGGGGTCGGTGTTCGGCGCCGCGACGGAAAAGCTGCAGGTCATCGTCGGCGGCGCGAAGATCGCACTGAAGGTCGCGGCCCCGGACAAGGCATCCGAAGCGTAGGTGTCGGGTGGACACGGCGCGGCGGCAATTGCCGATACACCTGATGCCATCCACAGGCCGGCGACGACGAGAGCGGACCGCAATGCAAGCGACATGAGGCAAACACCACAAATGAAAAGGGCGGCCCGGAGGCCGCCCCTAAAGGCAAATCGGACTGGGCTAGATTAGCACGACTTCCACGAGAGTTTGTAAACGATCGCCGCGCTCACGTCCTCGGAGTCGACCGTCGCCAGCGCGTCCTTGTTCTGCTTGGTGGTGACGCGGATCGAGGGATTTGTCCGCAGGATCACGTCGGCACCGCACTTGGACCAGACGACGGCGTTGGCCTGGAGGTCGTTGTGGACCAGGTACTGGTCATCGATCGGGCCGGTGAAGTTCTTGGTGAAGGTCGGGCCACGCACGCCGGCGAAGAAGTACTCGACGTTGAACTGGGTCGAGGCACCGGTCGGGATGTTGTTGTAGCCGCGGTAGTCGATGGCCAGCACCGACACCGAGATGCCCTGTGGCACATGCACCGGGATGGCGACGTTGCAGATCTTGCGATCGAACGACTTGTTTGTGGAGCCACCGGCTTCCGCCACGAAATCGCTGAACAGGATGGTCAGCGACTTTGCGTCGTCGGCAAGGCTCACCGAGGCAGTGCCGTCGGTGCAGCCGGTGCCACCATAGGTGGGGGTGCCGAGCGCAATGTCGTCTGCCTGGACGGCGGTCGCGAAAGCACCGCTGAGGAGCAGTGCGGCGATGGCGAGGAATCTTTTCATGGGTCCGGTCCCTTGGGGTTGGTGGGGAACGACATCACAACGGATCGTTCGTGTCAGCACTATGATTGCCGCCGAATGAAGCTGTGGTGAGACATGAATTCAGCTTCCGTTCAGATTTGGAGGCCGGCGCAGGGCAGCGCGTCCTCCATCACTCCCACCCCAGCAAGTGATCTCCCTTGGACCTTGGCCGCCGACGGTCGATTGCTGCTCCGGGTCGTCGAGCGCTGTCCCTGTGGGCAACCCGTCGTAGGGGCATTCACAAAAGTACTGTGATCGACGATGTTGCCGCTAGAACATTCAGGATTGCATAGAATGGCGGGGGCAAATCCGGACTGGGCGCTGTGGCGCAGCTTTGCTGCGGTGGTGGCCGATGGGTCGCTGTCGGCGGCGGCGCGGCGGATCGGTTACAGCCAGCCAACGCTCGGGCGTCACGTCGAGGCGCTGGAACAGCAGCTCGGCGTCACCCTCTTCGAGCGAACCGTGCAGGGACTGAAGCCCACGGACACGGCGCTGCGCCTTTTCCAGGCGGTGGCGGCGGCTGAAGAAAAACTCGCCGAGGCGACCATGATCGCCGAGGGGACGATGGGGGCGCTCGAGGGCACGGTGCGGATCACCGCCAGCACCGTCGTCTCCCACTATGTGCTGCCGGCGCTGCTGCGGCCGATCCGCGAAGCATTCCCCAACATTGCCATCGAGCTCGTACCATCCGATTCGATCGAGAACCTGCTGCTTCGCGAGGCTGACATCGCCCTGCGCATGCTGCGCCCGACGCAGCTCGAGATCGTCACGCGCCGCATCGGCGAGCTGCCGCTCGTCACCACCGCGCACGCCAGTTACCTCGGCGCCCACGGCACGCCACAGGGCTTCGAGGACCTCGCCCGTCACACCCTGGTCGGCTTCGACCGCGACGACCAGATGCTGCGTGCCGCCAGGGAGCTTGGCTTCAGGCGCGCCGATTTCGCGCTGCGTACCGACAGCCAGACCGGCATGTGGGAACTGCTCAAGGCGGGCCTCGGCATCGGCATCGCCCAGCTCGGCCTCGTGCGCGACACCCCTGGCATGCGCGAGCTGCTGCCCGGGCTGAAGCTGCCGGCGCTGGAGGTGTGGCTGGCCACCCACCGTGAACTGTTTCTCAGCCCGCGAATCCGTGCCATCTATGACCGCCTCGCCGCCGGGCTCGAGGGCTATATCGCCCGCCTCGGCCGCCCCTCGTAAGCGGACTCCGGATGGACCAGAGCATCGTCACCATCATCACCATCGTGGCGCTCCTCGTGGTGGCCGGCATTCTGTTCATGGGACTGTGGAATATGTTCAGGGGCGGCGATGCCAATCGCAGCCAGATGCTGATGCGGGCCCGCGTCATCGCCCAGTTCGTCGCCATCGTGGTGATCCTGGGCGCCCTGTTCTTTTTCGGCCGGGGCCACAGCTAGGCGATGGTCAAGCTCAACAAGATTTATACGAAGACTGGCGACGACGGCACGACCGGGTTGGTCCGCGGCCCGCGGCGGCTCAAATACGATTTGCGCGTGTCCTGCTTCGGCACGGTCGATGAAGCCAATGCGACGATCGGCGTGGCGCGCCTGGAAACGGTGTCGATGCCCAGGATCGACGCCATGCTGGGCCGCATCCAGAACGATCTGTTCGACCTCGGCTCCGACCTTGCCACTCCCGGTGTCGATCCCGAGGGCACCACCGCCTCGCTGCGCATCACCGCAGCGCAGGTCGCCTGGCTCGAACAGATGATCGACCTCTACAACGAAGGCCTGCAGCCGCTGACGAGCTTCGTGCTCCCCGGTGGCACGACGCTATCGGCGAACCTGCATATCGCCCGCACGGTAGTGCGCCGCGCCGAGCGCATGGTGGTCGAGCTTGTGGCCGCCGAGCAGCACGTCAACACCCAGGCGCTGGTCTATCTCAACCGCCTCAGCGATCTGCTGTTCGTCCTCGGCCGCGTTGCCAACGCCAATGGCAAGAACGATGTTCTGTGGGAGCCTGGCCGCTACGGCAGGACCTGAGCGATGAGCTATGTGGAAACGGTCCTGCAGCCCAATGAGACCGTCCTCGTCACCGGCCGGATGCACTGGATCGTCTACGCGCGCGGCGGGGTGATCCTGCTTCTTGCGCTCATCTGCCTGCTGCTGCCGCTGAGCCAGGGCATCGACGTCGCGGCGCGCTTCGTCGGTGGCGCCCTGCTGCTCGTTGCCGCTGTCGACCTGGCGCGCGCCTGGTTCGACAAGTGGACCACCGAAATCGCCGTCACCAACCTGCGCGTCGTGCAAAAGCGCGGCTTCATCCGCCGCGTCACCGGCGAAATGAACATGGAGAAGGTCGAGTCCGTGGTGGTCGACCAGTCCATCCCGGGGCGCCTTCTCAACTATGGCTCGATCGTCGTGCGCGGCACCGGATCGGGGATCGAGGGCCTCCACCACATCGCGGCGCCACTGGCCATCCGCAACGCCATCGTCGCTCGCTAAGTCGCGGCAAAGCTTCCTTTACGCCCCTGCCCTAGACTACAGCGATGGATTTCGATCTCACCAGCCAGGCTGTCTCGATGATTTCGGCGCGCACCCAAACGCTGGTGCAGATTGCCGTGCTGCGCAAGTCACAGCAGATGCAGCAGGACCTGCTCGAGACGCTGGGCGTCGCGACGCCGCGGACGGCGCCCGCAGCGGGACAGGGCCGGCTGGTCGATAAGACCGCCTGACTAGAACAGCGGCTCCAGCATCGCCACCGGCACCAGCCCGGCGAAGACCATGCCCCCCGCGATATTGAGCGTCTGCGAATAGGAGCCGTCGGCGGCCTGCGCCCCGATGAGGACGCCCTTGAGCTGCTCGGGGATGGTGGTGCCGAGCGCCTCGACCACACCGGTCGAGACCATCCGCACCTGACCCTGTGGCCGTCCGGTGCTGTCGAGCGAGGCATTGCCGGTAACGGTGAAATTGCGGGCGCCGTCTTCGCCCTTGAAGCCGCTGAGGGTCAGCGTGCCGCCGGCCGCCTGCCAGCGTTTCGGCAAATCGGCATCGCCATAGGTGCGCACATCGTCGGGCAGATTGGCGATCTCGGCATCGAGCGTACCCTTGCCGTTGGCGATGCCATAGGCGGGGGCATCGAGCCCATCGAGTTGCGCGAAGGCATCGAGTGCCGCGAGACCCTTGGCGCCATCGTGTTTTTCCGGGGCATCGACAAGATGCGCCTCGACATGGCTGGCCTTGGCGATCAGCCGATCGTCGAGGACCGTGTCGTTCCACGCCGGCTGCTCCAGCACCACCGAGATGCGCGCGATGCGCCAACCGGTGAGCCGCGCGCTGGCGGTCGCCGAGGCGAAGTCGAGGCGACTCTGGCTGCCGGTAAAAGCGTCGGAGACGCCAACCGGCGCCTCGGCGAAAGCCAGCACGTGAGTGGGGTTGTAGACTTCGACCGATGCCTTGAGCCCGGCCGCGGTCACCGTCACATCGCCGCTCGTCACCGTCGCACCGCTGCACGTTAGATCGAAGCCGAAGGGGAAACCGCCGACCGCAAAGCTCTGGCAGGTGACGCGGGGCGTCGCGATGCCGTCGGCCGTTGCGAGTTGCCGCTGCACGCTGCCGATTTGACCGGCGGCCCACAGCCAGGCGCCGCTCCAGCCGGCGATCACCACGACCACCACCACGATCAGAATGACGAATCGTCTCATGCCGCCCTTCTAGCGGGCGCCGCACGGCCCGTCATCGGTGCCGGCTTGCGCCTTGGGCCGGCCCGGCCTTAGGAGACGCCATGATGCACACCGACGGCAATCCGTGGGTCTTCGGCTACGGCTCGCTGATGTGGAATCCGGGCTTTCCGTTCATCCGCTCCGCCACCGCGCGACTCAACGGCGCACACCGGGCGCTTTCGGTCTATTCCTTCCGCCACCGCGGCACGCCCGAGCGGCCGGGCCTGGTATTTGGCCTAAGCCGCGGCGGCTCGTGCCTAGGTGTGGCGTTCGAGGTCGATCCGGGCCACTGGGACGCTGTATTCGACTACCTGCAGGCGCGCGAGCAGGACCGCGGCGTCTATCGCGAGGCCTACCGGCTCGTGACCCTCGCCGACGGCACCCGGGTCCGCGCCCTCGCCTATCTGGTCAATGAACAGCACCCGCAATATGCGGGCCGCCTCGAGTTCGGCGAGCAGGTGCGACTTGTGCGAGGCGGCCGCGGCGAATCCGGTGACAACAGCGACTATGTCCGCAACACCGCCGCGCATTTGCGGTCGCTCGGCATCCGCGACCCACTGCTTGACCGCTTGGTCGCCGCCCTCGATGCGAGCTGAGTCTCAGCCCGCTGCCCGTGCCAGGCTCGGCAACTCGACCGGCCGGCCGCTCAGCGCATCGCTGACCTTGGCGGCGAGATGCTCGAGCGTGAAGGGTTTCGGCACCACGTCGTAGATCAGCTCCTCGAGCCCATGCGTGCGTTCGCGCTGGTCGGCAAAGCCGGTCATCAGCAGGATCGTCAGGTCCGGGTAGCGCGCCGCCACGCTGAGGGCGAGGCCGATGCCGTCCATCACCGGCATCTTGATGTCGGACAGCAACAGGTCGAAGGCGCCGTCGGCGGCCTCGCAGAGCTCGGCGGCGATGCCACCATCCTCGGCCTCGGTCACCTCGTGCCCGATATGGGTGAGCGCCCGCGCCACGAACGCGCGGACATTGTCATCGTCTTCGGCAAGCAGGATACGGGCCATGGGCTCAGGCTTTCGGGGGAAGGGAAGCGGCGGGAGCCGCGGAATCAGCAAAGCTCAGGCGCACGGTGACCGCGGCATCGGGAGGCGCGTTGACCTCGGTGGCAAAGTCGATGATCTCGCCCGGCTCCATCTCGCCGGTCCGCGGTGGAACCGTCCATTCGTAGACCGGCCTGCCGCCGGCATCGAGCAGGCTGACAAGGACCGGTGGCAGCGTCACCGTGCGGCTCGACAGCGAGCGGATGCGGGCCGTGATCTGCATCACCGTCTTGCCGTTGCGGAGGCTGGTTAGCGTCTTCGCCTCGGTGAACTCGAGACCGACGACGTTCACCGGCAGGCCGATGGCAGCGTACAGGCCCGCCAGTTGCGGGAACCAGGTGACAAGATCGGCACGGAGCGAAAACCCCAGAACGAGGACCGAGAGCAGCGCGATCAGCGCCCCCAGCCGGGCCGTGCGCCGCAACCGGGCAAGCGGCATCTGCCGGCTGCGATCGGCCTGGCGCTCGACGAAATCGCGGCGCGATTGCAGCAGGGCAGGATCGACCGGCGCGGCCGGCTTTGCCTTGGGCGCGATGGCTGCCTTGATCTCGTCGATGGTCTTTTGATGATCGAGCGGCCTCGACGGCGCCGGCGGTGGGGCTGCAGCCTGCCCCGCTTCGCGCTCGAACGCCGCGTCGAGCGCCGCTTCGTCCGCCGCCCCGAAGATCTCGTCGCCGACCGGCGGCGGGCCCTCGGCGCTGGCGTGCCAGGACGTGCCGCACTGGGCGCACTGCACGTCGCGGCCGGCCGCGCCCACCGCGCCAAACGGCAGCTGGTAGCGCGTGCCGCAATTGGGGCAGGCGATGACGACCGATGCGACGCCGGGGGAGCTCATGGCCGACCCTAGGCGCGGCAGGGTTAATGTTCCTCAAACTCGCCGGTGTTAGGGGCTGACGGGACATACTGGAGCGGCGGGGCTGCTATGCTTGCCGCCTCTGATTCGGAGATCAAACCCAGGTGATCGAATTCACCAATGTCGGGCTGCGCTACGGCAACGGCCCCGAGATCCTGAGCGACCTGAGCTTTCGCATCGAGCCGGGCTCGTTTCATTTTCTCACCGGCCCCTCCGGCTCGGGCAAGACCTCGCTGCTGCGCCTGCTGCTGCTGTCGCTGAAGCCGACGCGCGGCAGCGTCACCATGTTCGGCCGCGACGTGATGAGCCTCGACCAGGACTCGCTGCTTGAAATGCGCCGCCACATCGGCATTGTCTTCCAGGAATTCCGACTGCTCGATCATCTGACGACGTTCGAAAACGTGGCGCTGCCGCTGCGCGTCCTCGGCCAGCCCGAATCCGCCTACCGCGACAATGTTTCCGAATTGCTCGACTGGGTCGGGCTCGGCCACCGGATGGAGGCCCTGCCGCCGCTGCTGTCGGGCGGCGAAAAGCAGCGCGCCGCGATCGCCCGCGCGGTGATCGGCCGGCCCGACGTACTGCTCGCCGACGAGCCGACAGGCAATGTCGACCCCGACATGTCGCTCCGCCTGGTGCGGCTGTTCGAGGAGCTGAACAAGCTCGGCACCACCATCATCCTTGCGACGCACGAATTGCCGCTGCTCGACAGCTTCGACTTTCCACGCATGTCGCTCACCGACGGACGGGTGCGGATGGATGGCTGAGGCGGCGCTCGACGGCCCCGAGGCGGCAACACCGCGCGCCACACCGGCGCGCCGGTCGACCCCGATCGTTCCCGAGCGCGGCGTCGCCGGCCGCACCCTGGTGCTGCTGATCGCCATCATGACGTTCCTCTGCGGAGTGACGCTCGGCGCCGTCGTCCTGGTGCAGAAATCGGCCATCGGCTGGTCGGCTGATGTCGGGCGCGAGGTCACCATCCAGATCCGCCCCGCCGAGGGCGAGGTGATGGACAGCAACATCCGCACCGCTATCGCGCTCGCCGAAGCCATCCCCGGCGTCAGCGACGCCCACGTGCTGTCGCTTGCCGACAGCCAGAAGCTGCTGGAGCCGTGGCTGGGCACCGGGCTCGACCTGAGCCAGCTCGAAATCCCGCGGCTGGTGGTGGTGGAGTTGTCCGACCCCAAGGCGGTGGACCTCGAACTGCTGGCCAAGAACCTCACCACCATCCGGGGCGCCTCGCTCGAGACGCACGCCGCCTGGCGTCAGCAGCTCAACGTCATGGCCGGCACCGTCGTGCTTTCCGGCATCCTGGTGCTGGCGCTGATCGTGCTGGCGACGGTCCTCGCGATCGTCTTTGCGACGCGCGGCACGATGGCCTCCAACCGTGAAATCGTCGACGTGCTGCATTTCACCGGCGCCTCGAACAGCTTCATCGCCGGCGAGTTCCAGGGCCGCTTCCTGGCACTCGGCTTCCGCGGCGGCCTGGTCGGCGGCATTGCCGCGATCGCTTTCTTCTTCGGCATCTCGGCAGCGGTCGGCTCATTTTTGCCCAACGCCGCCAACGCCGAGCTGGGCGTGATGTTCGGCCGTTTTGCCCTCGGGCTCGACGGCATCGCCGGCATCGCCGCCGTGGTGCCAGTGATCGCAGCGCTGACCGCCATCACCTCGCGCCTGACGGTCCGGCGCTTCCTGTCGCAGATCTCCTCGTGAGGCTGCACCCGGGGAGGGCAAGCTGAGAGCATTGCAGGCTGTCCGTACCGCGGTCTTCTACCTGCTGTTCATGGGACAGACGGTGATCCTCGCCATCATCGTCGGGGTTGTCGCCGTCATTTTCCGCCGGCGCACCCGCCTGTCGTGGGCGCTTGCCACCTACTGGTACCGCAGCAACGTCGTTCTACTGCGCCTCGTCGCCGGCATCGACAGCGAGGTCACAGGCGCCGAGAACATCCCGCCCGGCCCCTGCATCCTTGCCGGCAAGCACCAGAGCAACTGGGACATCTTCGCGCTGCTGCCCTTTACCGACGACAAGCCCGCCTTCATCGCCAAGCGCGAGCTGATCGATATCCCCTTCTTCGGCTGGGCGGCGCAATCGATCGACACCATCAGCATCGATCGAAAGCTCGGCGCCGAGGCGATCCCCCGGATGCTCGCCGACGCCCGCGCGGCGCTGGCTCGCGGCTGTCGGTTGATCATTTTTCCCGAAGGCACGCGCAAGGCGCCACTGGCGCCGCCCGATTACCGGCAGGGGATTGTCCGCCTCTACGAAGCGCTCGACGTGCCGGTGGTGCCCGTGGCGCTCAACTCCGGGCTCTACTGGGGCCGGCACGCGATGCTTTGGCCCGGCATCGCCCGCGCCCGAATCCTGCCGCCGATCCTGCCCGGGCTGGCGCCGGCCGACTTCGCCGCCGAACTGGAGCGGCGAATCGAGACGGCGACGACTGAGCTGATCGCCGACGCCGTGGCAGCCGGCCGCTCCCGGCCACTCGGCGAAGGCTTCGTCGGCCGCCTTGATGAGCGCAAGCGAGAGCTTGGGCTGTCCTGAGCCTCCACCTACTATAGGTTGACGCCCCGAGCGAACCGGCCCATATATCTAGACATTCGCTCTGATTTACATTGACATTGAGCGACTGTTTGTTCTATTTTTGTTCTCTTTCGCGTCAGGGGAACGGACGATGTCGGCACTGGCCCAAATGCGCTTGGCACCCGCCGCACTGGTACGGCAGGTGAACTGGCGTGGCCGCTCCGGCCGGTTCTATGCGCTGACCCCCGAGCGGCTCGAAACCCTCGCCTTGCACGCCACGGGCCTCCACCTTCTGGCGCGCGGCACGGTGCCGATGTGGGTCGGTTCGGCCCATGACGTGATCCACGATCCGGCATCGCGCTCGCGCTTCCGCCTGGCACTCGAAGCTGCCGACCGCGCCTTCGCCGTCGAGGCCGGCGATGACGATCTGATGCGCGCGACGATCGTCTGGGACCTAGAAGGGGCGGAGCCGGTGGCTGGACTCAGCGCCGCCTGACCCCTTGTGCGGCGCGTTCACGCTGCGACGGGGAGGATCTCCACGTCGAAGGTTGCGGCATCGTCGGCCACGAAGCGGATGAAGGCCTCGCCTTCGGCCTCGATTTCGCGCCGGTGCGCCTTCGCCAGCCGGTGATAAGGCTCGACGCTCAGGGTTGCCCGCTCCTTGCTCCGGCGCACGGCCCACCCGGCGGCGACGATGCCATCGACCAGGAGCGCCGGCTTGAACTCGGCGAGGATGTTGAGTCGCTTGACGTCCCCCGCGGCGAGGAGCCGACTGCGGTCGTCGTATCCCAGGTACGCATTGTCATAGAGCGGCAGGAAGCGGGGCGGTGCCGGTGTATCGGCATCAGGCCGCGGCGCATCGGGGAGATCGTAGAGGGTGCGACCGGCCTCGTCGGTGAAGACCACCAGCTCATCGCGCAACACCTCGAACTCGACCGACAGCTTCGTCAGCCGCGACCACACCTGCATGTCTGAAATGCTGGCCGGCCCGAACGCCGCGAGATAGCGCCGCAACAGATCGATGCGGCTGAGCGGTCGCTTGTGTGGCGGCGGCAGCCAGGTCTCGGCCCGCGCCAGCAGCGGCGCGCTGCCGTTGCCCCACAGCCGCGTGGGCGGAACCTGGATCAGCGTTTCACTCACCTGCAGCAGCACGGCCTTGGCCTGGGGTTCCCCCGACGGAAATTTCGCCTGCAGCGCCTTGCCCAGCGCCCCAGACGTCATCGGGGATTTGTCGAGGAGCCGGATGCCGGCGCGCTGCACGGCCTTGACGTCCGCGTCGCCGAACCGCTTCTTGAAATTGCTGGTCCACATGGCCTTGAGGAACGGCGCGACCAGCGGCCGCAGCCCAAGCAGGTCGTCGGCGGTGTGAAGATGCAACGTGCCGCGCATGCTGGTGGCGCGAACCAGACGGCGACCAACCACCAGCGCGCTGAGATCGGCGATGCGGAACCCCGCCAGCCGGCTCCACAGCGCAATGTACGGATCATTGCTCTGCTGCGCCTGGAGGCCACCGAGAAATCGTACCGCCGCCTCGAGCGGCATGTCGGCGCGTTCGAGCAGCATCTGCCGGGCGAGCGTGGCGCGATTGAGCTGACGGCTGTTGAGAACGTCGGGCATGAATCGAGACTTGCTCCCCGAACTGTCAGCCGGCGGCAGCAGCGCGATCTAGAGCCAGTCCGGCACCGAATCGAGTGCGATCAGCTCGGCGATGGATTTGCGCGGCCGGATGACGTGCCAGCGGGCGCCGTCGACCAGCACCTCGGGAATCAGCGCCCGCGAATTGTAGGTCGAAGCCATCACTGCACCATAGGCGCCCGCCGACATCACGGCGAGAAGATCGCCCTGCTTGACGCCTTCAATGCTGCGGTCCTGCGCGATGTAGTCGCCACTTTCGCAGACCGGACCGACGATATCAGCGGTCATCGCCGGCAGGTTCGAGTGCCGGACCGGCTGGATGTCGTGATGCGCCTCGTAGAGCGTCGGGCGGATCAGGTCGTTCATCGCCGCATCGACGACGACAAAGGTCTTGTCGCCCGGCTTCACATATTCGACGCGAGTGACGAGAATGCCGGCGTTGCCCACGATCAGCCGGCCGGGTTCGAGGACGACCTCGACCCCGAGCTTGCCCAGATGCCGAAGCACGATCTGCGCATACTCGCTAGGCAGCGGCGGCGCGTCCTGGTCGGCGTGGTAGGGAATGCCAAGCCCGCCGCCGGCATCGGCGTGCCGGATATTGTGCCCGGCCGCGCGCAACGCCAGCACCAGGTCGGCGAGCAGCGCGTAGGCATTGTCGAACGGCCGCATGTCGGTGATCTGGCTGCCGATATGCATGTCGATGCCGACCGCCTCGACGCCC
>JBDTVO010000024.1:0-18540 GCA_040007135.1 Devosia sp.
CCGCTGTTGGGGCGTAAGGCGTGTCAGGACCGACTAGCCTGACGCGCTTGTCGCCGAACATCACGATGCGCTCGGGATCGTTCGCCGCCTGCTGCACCGCCACTGGCTTGGGCGCTTCGCCGGGCGCAGCCGGCCGCGGCCGTGGCAGCGGAATATCGACGTAGGTCGCCGAGGCCGTCAGCACGGTCACCTCCTCGGCCCGGCGCGGATCGGCCAGCGGCAGCGGGAAGAGCTGGCCGTCGTACGATATCATCGCCCGTGTGCTGCCGTCGGCGAGCGTCGCAAGGTTGATGGTGCCGTAGTCGAGCTTGGCCTTGCACGAATTGGTGGGGTCGTAGCTCGTGCGATAGGCAAACGCGGTCGCCAGGTCGACATAGCGCTGGCCCTCGAGATTGACCATCGCGTCCGGCTCCTGGCCCGGGTTGTCGTAGTAGTAGAGCTCGACGTCGGCGTTCGGACACTGCTCCTGGCATTGCTGCGCGTCGTTGGGCACGTAGTCCTTGAGGGTCGAGTAGCTCACCGGCCAGTAGTAACCGTCGGACTTGCGCACGCACACCGTGCGTACTGTCTCGTATCCCGCGTAGCCCGAGAACTGGTCGCCGCGGGTCGAGACGCCATCGTCGAAATTGTCCTCGAAATTGCCGAACAGCTGGTCGAACAAGCCGCCACGGCGCGTCTGGGTCACCCCGGCGCTCGACCGGCTGTCGCAGTTGAACCGCGCCATTTCCTGGAGGATTGCTTCGCGCTGCTGGGCGATCGCCGTGGCGCCATCCGCCTGCTGGCTGCCGTCCTTCAGCGCCTGCCGGGCGGCGAGCACCTGTCGGGCCTCGGCCTTGCACTGCGGAGACAGTGTGTCGCCGCGCTTGGCCGCGGCATTGCAGCCATCGCGAACATACTGGCTCTCGGTCGTCGTCACCTGCTTTTGCAACTGCCGCAGCCGGGCGTTGACCCCATCGGCGCCCTGGTAGTCGCCGCTTTGCTCGAGGGCCGCGAGCGTCCGCCCCAGGGACTGGCAGTTGCGCGACTGCGCCAGCGCGTCGCTGGCGTTGAGGCCCATCAGCGCCACGACGCCACCGAGCGCAATCAGCCGTGTCAGCAGTTTCGACGCCATCTTCCTTGTGCCAATCGAGCCCGGTGAAGTGCCTTAGCGCAGCACTTTGCCCAAAATCCGGCGACGAGCCTAACGTTCCAAGCCTCACCATCGGATGAAAAAAATCGTTAGTCCATATGGACTAAGCAGCCTTTTCCGGTGTTGGTGGCTCAAGTGCCTGCCCCTTTTTTGACGACACCGGAGTTCCCGATGCCACTGTCTCGCCTCGCCTTGCTGCCGTTACTCGGCCTTGTCGCCGTCGCCACCTACGCTCTCGCGCAGGACCTGCCTCCGGTCGACCCGGCAATCGCCGGCATGACGGCCGACCAGAAGGTCGAAGCCCGCCAGGCGGCCATGAAGGAGGACGGCAGGCTGCTCGGCCAGTTGGGCAAGGGACAGGGTGACCCGATCGAGGTCGCGACCGCGGTCCTTCAGAACATGACCAACTTTCCGGCCCTGTTTGCTGATGGCGCCACCAGCGACAAGTCGCACGCGCTGCCCGCCGTCTGGGAGCAGTTCGACGACTTCACCGCCATCTTCAAGAAGGGCCAGGAAGCCGCCGCGGGCATGCTCACCGCCGCAAGTGCCGGGGACTCCGCCGGGGTCACCGCCTCGATCAAGACCCTCGGCGGCCTCTGCTTTGAGTGCCACCAGACCTATCGCGGACACTGAGCCACACTCTGTTCATCTTTCCGGTCGGCCGCTCTTGCTTTCGCGGCCGATCGCCGTCAGATTGCCGCCCGTGAAACCCGCGACCTGCATTATCTGCTCGATTATTTGCTGCTAACACCTTGTTGGCGGCGCGGTTTCCTTCACCCTCTATCGACTAGCCGAAGAGCCCGCTGCCAGCGCGTAACAACGTGAGGCATCGGACATTCATGGCGTCGGCCCCAACTAGGCTCCGGCTCTACAACACGCTGACCCGCAGCAAGGAGGACTTCGTCCCCTTGGATGAGGCCAACGTGCGCATGTATGTCTGCGGCCCCACCGTTTACGACTTCGCCCATATCGGCAACGCCCGCCCGGCGATCGTCTTCGACGTTCTGTTCCGCCTGCTGCGTCACACCTACGGCGCCGATCACGTCACCTACGTCCGCAACATCACCGACGTCGACGACAAGATCAACGCACGCGCCGCCCGCGACTATCCCGGCCTGCCGCTCAACGAAGCCATCCGCAAGGTGACCGAGACCACCGCGGCGCAATATCAGAAGGACGTGACCGCCCTCGGCTGCCTCACGCCGACCGAGCAGCCGCGCGCCACCGACAACATCGAGGGCATGCAGGCGATCATCGGCAAGCTGATCGCCAGCCGGCATGCCTACGAGGCCGCCGGCATCGGCGAAGTGCTGTTCGACGTCGGCTCGATGCCCGACTACGGCGCGCTGTCAGGCCGCGACCTCGATCACAACCTCGCCGGCGCCCGGGTCGAGATCGACACCCACAAGAAGAACCCCGCCGACTTCGTCCTCTGGAAGCGCTCGTCCGCCGACGAGCCCGGCTGGGACTCGCCGTGGGGCAGGGGCCGCCCCGGCTGGCACATCGAGTGCTCGGCCATGAGCGAGCGCTACCTCGGCCAGGTCTTTGACATCCACGGCGGCGGCCTCGACCTCATCTTCCCGCACCACGAAAACGAGATCGCCCAGTCGCGCTGTGCCCACGGCACTGACACGATGGCGAAGGTGTGGATGCACAACGGCTTCCTGCAGGTCGAAGGCCAGAAGATGTCGAAGTCCCTCGGCAACTTCTTCACCATCCGCGAACTGCTCGACACCGACAAATTCGGCGGCCGGAGTTGGCCGGGCGAAGTCCTGCGGCTCGCCATGTTGATGACGCACTACCGCGAGCCCATCGACTTCAGCGTCTCGCGGCTGGAGGAAGCGGCCAATCTTTTCCAGAAGTGGCAAC
Organism: Devosia sp.; assembly: GCA_040007135.1. Lineage (GTDB taxonomy): Bacteria > Pseudomonadota > Alphaproteobacteria > Rhizobiales > Devosiaceae > Devosia_A. The sequence continues at coordinate 2,999 of JBDTVO010000024.1, forward strand.
GGATCACCGGCCAGTCTGATCCTGACAAGCTCTGGCTGCCCCCAGATGATCGAATTGTGGATTGCCTTCTTGACGACATGAATACAACCGGGGCCTTGGGCGCCGTGGCGCGCATTGCGACCGAGGGTAGTCCCGAGGCGATGTTCGCCGCGCTAGGGTTCCTTGGGCTGCTTCCAGGACCGGAGCAGTCCTACGCTGACTTAGGGCCGGTCGCCGGAAGGACCGCTGTTCGAAGGATGAGGGCTGAGATCGGGAGACGTGTATCGGAGGCCTTCGATCATCTTGAGCATGCATTTCGCCACGCCGCAAAAATGACCTTCGGTGAGATGGAAAAGGCGGCCACGACTCACGATCTGCCCGCAGTCAATAAGAACGTTGAGGAGCGCCTCGCCGCTCTCAACGCCCGCGACTTCGCGCGCGCCGACGAAATCCGCGCCACCCTCCTCGCCGAAGGCATCCAGCTCATGGATTCCAAGAACGCCGCAGGCGAACGCATCACCACCTGGGAGATCAAGCGATGACAGTTACAATCGATCACATCGGCCTCGGCGCCAGCGACTTCGACAAGTCGAAGGCCTTCTACGTTGCGGCGCTGAAGCCGCTTGGCCTCGCGGTCCTGCAGGACTACGGGAACGTCGTCGGCATGGGCGACGACTTCGCCTATCTCTGGATATCGGCCGGCGATCCGGGCCACGTGCATCTGGCGTTCCGCTGCGCCACCCGCAAGCAGGTCGATGAGTTCTACGCCGAAGCCATGAAGGCCGGCGGCAAGGACAACGGCAAGCCCGGCCCGCGCACCGAATACTCCGAGCACTACTACGCCGCCTACGTCCTCGATCCCGACGGCCACAACATCGAAGCCGTCTGCCACACGCCGCAATAGCCATGACGACCACCACGCCAACGACCGAGCTGACCGGCGGCTGCCAGTGCGGAGCCGTGCGTTTTCGCGCCGCCACGCTCGGCCGCTCCAGCATCTGCCATTGCCGCATGTGCCAGAAAGCCTTCGGCGGCTTCTTCGGACCGTTGGTGACCGGCTTCGGCGTCGTTTGGACCCGCGGCGAACCGAAATGGTTCCGCAGTTCGAACCAGGCAGAGCGTGGCTTCTGCGGCGATTGTGGAACGCCGCTTGCCTATCACACCGATGGCGACGACAAGAGCGTCGAGCTCGCCATCGGTGCTTTCGACAACCCCGGCCTTGCGGCGCCCGTGCTGCAAGTCAATCCGCGCGATCGGCTGGATTTCTTCGCAGAGCTGACGAGCCTCCCCACGCGCCCCTACGGCGCTGAGCCGCGGATCGACACCTTCATCGACGGCGTCGTGAGCTACCAGCATCCCGATCATGATACGGCCCAGTGGCCCGAGGTGAGCCATGGCTGAAACTTTCACCGGCGGCTGCCAGTGCGGCGCGGTTCGCTTCCGCGTCGACGGCCCGGTCCGTCATGCCTCGATCTGCAATTGCCGCATGTGCCAGAAGGCGCTCGGCAACATCTTCGGTGCCTGGGCCGAATTCGACACGCCGGTGACCTGGACCCGCGGCCGACCGACGACTTTCCGCTCGTCGGCCAAGGTGCAGCGCGGCTTTTGCAACCAATGCGGCACCCCGCTCACCTATCAGTGGGGCCGCAACAACCCGTCGCTGACCATCGGCGCTTTCGATCACCCCAACGATATCGTGCCGACAGGGGAGGTGGCGCGCGACAATCGTCATCCCACCGTCGGTCATGCCGACGAACTCACGGCCGAACCGCTCGGCACCGCCGACGAGGAACGCGACATCCTCGCCATCCTAAAATCCTATCAGCACCCGGACCAGGATACGGAAAGCTGGACGCCCGGAGGCGCCCCATGAGCGACAAGCCGAAACTCCCCGAGGGTCCACTGGCGGGCGGCTGCCAGTGCGGCGCCATCCGCTTCCGCGCCGAACGCCTGCGCTCCAACCCGCACGTCTGCTATTGCCGCATGTGCCAGAAGGCCACCGGCAACCTCTTCGCCGCACTCGTCGGGGTCAAGCACGAACACCTGACCTGGACGCGCGGCCAGCCGGCGGAGTTCATGAGCTCCGACCATGCTGCCCGCGGTTTCTGCGCCGCCTGCGGAACCTCGCTCTACTACCGCACTCTCGGCGGCCCGCACGTCTCGCTGTCGATCGGCGCCTTCGACACCCCGCACCGCATTCCGCTGTTCTACCAGATGGGCCTCGAGGGCAAGCACCCCTCGCTGTTCCACCTCAACGACATCGAGGAGACCGGCACCACTGAGGCGGCCGATCCGGCCGGAACCGAGTCCATCCGCGTCAGCAACCACCAGCATCCCGACCACGACACCGCCGACTGGCCGCCGCAACGAGTTCCCGCGTCATGAGCAAGGACCGCCTCTACCTCTTCGACACGACGCTTCGCGATGGCGCGCAGACGGCCGGCATCGAGTTCTCGCTCGAGGACAAGATCCGCGTCGCCACGCTGCTCGATGAGCTGGGCGTCGACTATGTCGAGGGCGGCTATCCCGGCGCCAATGTCGTCGACGACGCCTTCTTTGCCGAGCCGCGCACGCAACGCGCCACCTTCACCGCCTTCGGCATGACGAAGCGCTCGGGCCGCTCTGTCGGCAACGACCCGGGCGTCCAGGCGACCCTCAACTCCGCGGCCAGTGCCGTCTGCTTCGTCGGCAAATCCTCCGAGCAGCAGGTGCGCCTGACACTCAGCATCACCCCCGAGGAAAACCTCAAGGGCCTGCGCGAGACCATCCTTGCCGCCGTCGCCGCCGGCAAGGAAGCCATCGTCGACTGCGAGCATTTCTTCGACGGCTACAAGGACAACCCCGCCTACACACTGAGCTTCGTCGAGACCGCCCTCGCCGCCGGCGCCCGCTGGGTCGTCCTCTGCGACACCAATGGCGGCACCATGCCGTCCGAGGTCGAAGCCATCGTCGCGGCGCTGCCGGTCGACAAGGCGCGCCTCGGCATCCACGCCCACGACGACACCGGCCAGGCGGTTGCCAACTCGCTCGCCGCCGTCCGTGCCGGCGTGCGTCAGATCCAGGGCACCCTCAACGGCATCGGCGAGCGCTGCGGCAACGCCAATCTCGTCACTCTCATCCCGACCCTGCTGCTGAAGCCGGTGTTCGCCGATCGCTTTGAGATCAGTGTCACCTCCGAGCAGCTGCACGATCTCACGCGCATCAGCCGCGCCTTCGATGATCTCCTTAACCGAGCCTCCGACCGGCAGGCGCCCTATGTCGGCGCCTCGGCCTTCGCCACCAAGGCGGGCATCCATGCCTCCGCCCTCGCCAAGGATCCCTCGACCTATGAGCACGTGCCGCCCGACAGCGTCGGCAACGAACGCAACGTCATGGTCAGCCAGCAGGCCGGCAAGTCCAACCTGCTGACCGCCCTCAAGCGCAACGGCATCGCTCTCCAAAAGGACGACCCGCTGCTGGAAAAGCTGCTGCGCACCGTGAAGGAGCGCGAGGCGAGGGGCTATTCCTACGATGGCGCCGAGGCGTCGTTCGTCATCCTCGCGCGCCAGGTGCTCGGCACCCTGCCGGTCTTCTTCGAGGTGGAAAGCTATCGCGCCTCGGTCGAGCGCCGCCACAACGCGCGCGGCCAGACCGTCAACGTCACCGAGGCCGTGGTCAAGATCGTCGTCGACGGTGAACGCCTGATGTCCGTCGCCGAAGGCAACGGCCCGGTGAACGCCATCGATCTCGCGCTGCGCAAGGACCTCGGCAAGTTCTCGGGTGAAATCGCCGACCTCGAGCTTGTCGACTTCAAGGTGCGCATCCTCGACGGCGGCACGGGCGCGGTCACCCGTGTGCTGGTCGAAAGCCGCGACGCCAGTGGCGCCCGCTGGACCACCATCGGGGTCAGCGCCAACATCATAGATGCCTCATTTGAGGCGCTTTATGAGTCAATCAGCTATAAACTGCTGAAAACAAGGGGGAAGGCCGCGTAGCCCTCCCTCAGGCGCCGGTCATGCACCGCGCCACAGGGGAACGGGGAAGCGTTTGGCCGGGGCTGCCGCATCGGTGTCCGTGACCATGGGGATTGCTCTGGCGACGGTCATCGTCGCCGGTGGCATCGTCGCCGGCCCGACGCTTGTCGAATGCAGCCGTGCTTCCGCTGGTCTCGTCGCATGCCTCCACGATCGCGGCATCTCGGCTGAGATTCTGCGCCCCCGTCCGGCGCCCGCCATCAGCATCGAGCGCAGCATCGAGCCCGCGGGGTCGCTCGCGGCCAATGCGGCGGAATACGAGCCCTCGACCACTGGCGCAGTCACCCTCGCCGCGCCGCCGTCGATCTCGGTGTCGGCCATCACCGCGCTGCCTCCTCCTGCGCCCGAGGCCTCAGTTGCGTTGGCGCCGATGCCGGGCATCGACTCCGGCGCGAGCTCCTTGAGCGTTCCTGTCGCCGACGCCGCAATTACCGTGAGCGCGGCATCGGAGAGCATCAGTGTGATCGCGCTCGACGCGCCGCTGCCATCCGCGCCGAGTGTCGGTCTCTCTTCGGACCCTGCTGCCGTCATCGCGTCTGGCGACCCCATCGTGCCCACACCTCCGACGCCCGTGGCGCTTGCGAAGACCGACGCCGAGGCGCGCCTTGAGGTCACGGTCTCAAGCCCGTCGCGGGTCGTCGCCGATATCGCCCTGGGCGAGACCACGGGGGACATTGCCATCGATGTCTCGCGCCCCTCAATGCCGTCGGTGCCATCGGTCGCGCTCAACCCCATGCCCGCGACCCTCGCTGCATCCGCTCCCGCGTCGAGTCGATCCAGTGCAGCCGGAGCGGCGCTCACAGGAGGCTCCGACCCCGGCCTTGCCGCCAGCAGCATCGATGCGGCGTCGGCCCCGCTCGCCGTGGCCAGCCTCGACGGTCCCGACGTCGAGCTCAGTGTGTCGGGCGGCGAGGTCGCCGCGCCGGCGCTCACTGCCATCGCCGAGCCATCGGCGCCGGCAATGCCGGCAGTCCCCAGCACCGACCCGGTTGATCCCCCTGCACAGTCTCCCGTCGCGCCGACCCCGTGGCTGCCGTCGCCGCTGCCGTCCCTGTCACGCATGACCGCCTCAATCGAGCAACCGATCGCGGAACCTCCGATCTTGGTGCCGCCCACAGCCGAACCGCCAATCATGGTGCCGCCCATCGCCGAACCGACCCCGTCCGTTGCAGCCCCAGTCCCGCCGCCGGCGGCGCCGACACCGCGCGACCCACCCAAGCCGGCACAGCCCTTCGCGCAGCCCCTCATCAAGGCCGATACGCGCTACCCCGATGTGACGGTTCTCCCCATCGCGCCGGCTGTTTCCTCGGAATCCTTCGCCACACTGCAGCTTCGTTGACCTAATCCATCCTTGCCAGCTTCGGCGGCTTCTTCTATCGGTGTTTGGCGATGGATACAGAGATCGAAGACGACGACTTCGCCGAAGCCATGCGTGCACTGGGTCATCCAGTGCGCCTGTCGATCTTGCGCATCCTCGCCGAGCGGGCGCAGAACGATTGCTGCTGCACCGATGTGACCGAGTGCCTGCCGCTCGCACAGTCCACCGTCAGCCAGCACATCAAGGTGCTGCTTGATGCCGGGCTGGTGGAGCGCAGTCCAAAGGGCACGCGCAACTGCTACTCGATCAATTCCGGTCGGCTTGAGGCGCTGCAAGGCGCCTTCTCCGGTCTGTTCACCGGTCTTGCCGACATCGCCATCTCGCCGCGTACGGAAAAAGAGTCGGCCTGATGACCTTTGCCGAAGTCTCGAAAGGCGCGGCGACGACAGTCACCGCCGAGGGCTCGCTTCTCTCCACCGCCCGTCACCTGTGGACCTACATGTGGCCGCCGGGTCGTCCCGATCTTCGCCTGCGCGTGGTGCTCGCCATCGGCGCGCTGATGGTCAGCAAGGTCGCGACGACGCTCGTGCCGTTCGCCTACAAGGGCATCATCGACGGCCTCAACAAGGCAGCCCAGGGCAATGAAGCGCTGGTGATGGGCATCGCCGTGCCGGTGGTGCTGATCGTCGCCTATGGCGTCGGCAACGTCATCGACGCCGGCTTCCAGCAGGTGCGCGACATCCTGTTCGCCAGCGTCGGCCAGCATGCTGTCCGGCGGCTTGCCTTCCAGACCTTCGAGCACCTCCACCGCCTCTCGCTGCGCTTCCACCTGTCGCGCCGCACCGGCGGCCTCAGCCGCGTCATCGAGCGCGGCACCAAGGGCATCGAGACCATCGTCCGCTTCATGGTGCTCAACATCGCGCCAACGCTGGTCGAGTTCGCGGTCACGGCCGTCATCTTCGTCGTCATGTTCGGCGTCAGCTACATCGGCGTGCTCATCGTCACCATCTGGCTCTACCTCTGGTTCACCATCCGCGCCTCCAACTGGCGCATCGGCATCCGCCGCGACATGAACGACAGCGACACCGACGCCAACTCCAAGGCCGTCGACAGCCTGCTGAACTTCGAGACCGTGAAGTACTTTGCCAACGAGAAGATGGAGGCCGAGCGCTTCGATCGCTCGATGGCCAAGTACGAACGCTCCGCCATCCGCATCTGGACCTCGCTGGGTGCTCTCAACTTCGGCCAGGCGCTGATTTTTTACACCGGTGTCGTCGTCATCGGCGCGCTGGCGGTCGAGGGTGTCCTCGCCGGGCGCCTGACGCTGGGCGATTTCGTCCTGCTCAACACCTTCCTCATGCAGATCTACCGGCCGCTCAATTTCATCGGCTTCGTCTACCGCGAAATCAGGCAGGGCCTGACCGACATCGAGGAGATGTTCAAGCTCCTCAACCAGGACCCCGAGATCGTTGATTCACCCGACGCTAAGCCGCTTGTCGTCAGCGGCGCCGTGATCCGCTTCGAGGACGTCAAGTTCCACTACGATCCCGACCGTGAGATCCTCAAGGGAATCAGCTTCGAGGTGCCTGCCGGCAAGACCACCGCCATCGTCGGCCCGACCGGCGCCGGCAAGTCCACCATCTCGCGGCTGCTCTATCGCTTCTACGATGTCACGGCCGGCCGCATCACCATTGACGGCCAGGACATTCGCAACGTGACCCAGGCGAGCCTCCGCGCCGACATCGGCATGGTCCCTCAGGACACCGTGCTGTTCAACGACACCATCGCCTACAACATCAACTACGGCCGCCCTGCGGCCGGCATGGACGAGGTCAAGGCCGCCGCCGATCTCGCACAGATCGGCCCGTTCATCGCCAGCCTGCCCAAGGGCTACGACAGCCCGGTGGGCGAGCGCGGGTTGAAACTATCGGGCGGTGAAAAGCAGCGCGTCGCCATTGCCCGCACCATCCTCAAGGGGCCGCCGATTCTCATCCTCGACGAAGCGACGTCCGCTCTCGACACCAAGACCGAGCAGGACATCAAGTCCGCCCTCGACGCCGTGAGCCGCAACCGCACCACGCTGGTCATTGCGCATCGCCTCTCGACCGTCGTCGATGCCGACGAGATCATCGTGCTGCGCGACGGCATCATCGCCGAGCGCGGCACGCACCAGGCGCTGCTGCTGCGCGATGGCCTATACGCTCAGATGTGGAGCCGTCAGCGCGAGGCCACCGAAGCCGAGGAACGCGCCCGGCAGGTGGCCGCCAACGATTCCGAAGGCTTCGTCCACCGCGGCCTGCCGGCAGCCGAATAGCGACCGCCCAGCGGCTATTGCCGGTTGCCCGTAAAGCTGCAGCCGCCCGTGGTGTTGATGTCGTCGCCGAGCAGCGAACCCCTTATCGTGCTCCCGTCTGCGGAGATCGACCCCGACCAAGTCTGGTCATGTTCCTTGCCGGGGTGGCCGTAGCGGTCGTGGATGCTAAATGCACGCCCGTCGAAACTACCGCCGACAAAGGAACTTGAGCCGGTTGGGGAGGTGTCTGTTCCAGCTAGCCTCGTTCGGGTTGCGGCGGTTATGACCATGGTCGTACCAAAGTCGATGATGGGGCAATCGAACCGCAGCGCCCACGTGCCGACCAGCGACACCGCCTTTGGATCGGTTGGCGCTTCGACCGGGGCCACTGCCTTCGGCTTCGCCGGCGCAGGTGTCTGTGCGAGAGCGCCCCCGAACAGGAACTCGACCTTCGCTTTGCACAACGCATCCACCCGCCGGGCCGCATCGGCATACCCGGTGATGTCGTAGCTGACGGAGGCGTCAGTGCCGCCTGCGGTCTTGCCGGAAATCGTCAGCGTGTGCCCGCCGATAAGAGCATCGACGCCACCGCTGTCGATGCAAAGGCCATCGCCGCTGTCGCAGGGCGAGAGCATCGCCAACTCGCCCTTCTGGAACATCGCCGGCACAGCCTGCGATGTGCCGTCCTCGCCCGTGACCGTCGCGACTGTCGTGCCCTTCGCCAGTAGGTCCGTGCCGTCCGCCCGATTGGCCTTGAACAGCGAATGGAACACCACGCTGCCCCCCTTGGGCACCGAGAAATTCGCCCACGGGCGGAACTCGAGCCACTTCGCCGGGCTGACCCCGACCGCCTCGGTGTACATGTGGCAGCGGCCGTTGCTCTGCGAGATCGTCCAGCTCCCGACCTTCTCCTTGCCCGTACCGAAGAAGCTGAAATTGGCCTCTTTCAATCCCGGCGACAGGCTGGTCGCCGGAGCTGCAACCTCCGGCGCGCTGGTCTCGTCCGATGCCGGTGGCTGACCCGCCGCCGCCTCGAGCTTCCCCAGCGCCTCGCGCGCCAGCTCCGCGTAAAAGCCGCCGCGGAAGCGCGCCACGAACGCCCGGTAGGCGCCGATGGTGCCGATCGCGGTGGCATCGCGATAGGCGCGCTCCTCGGCGTCCGGAGCCGCGCTGTCCGTGCCCGGCGCAGCACCGGCGACCAGCGTCACGTCGGCGCCGATGCCGCTGAAGCTCTGCGGCTTCTGCGCTCCCTCGGTGGCCGAGACGACCTCGGCGGTGACGGCGCTGAACATCGACGCCACATCGAGCCCCGGCCGCGGCAGCTTGTCGAGCATGGCGGTGGTGAACGGGCTGTTGCGGCCGCTGCCGTCGCGTGCCGTCTGTCCCGGCGAGGCCGAGAACCCGACGAACACGTTGCGCACTTGCTCAATCGGCGCCAGCCCCGCCACCGGCGTCACCCGCTCGTTGGCCGCCGCGAGGAACGTCCCGGTGATCGGAAAGCTGCGGCAGGCATCGACATAGACCAGCGCCGTGTGCGCCCCCGACATCGCCGACAGCACGTCGTTGAGGGCGATCGTCTCATGCGTCAGCGAGAACCGGTTGCGCAGCAGCGCGTCGACCGGCACCAGGTAGTTCTCGCTCGCATACTGCAGCCCGTGCCCCGAATAATAGAACAGCGCCACGTCGGCGCCGTCGGCGGCGGTGGCGAAATTCGACAGCGCGTCGGTGAACTGATGCTCGTCGGCGTCTTCGGCGAGCGTCACCTCAAAACCGATGGCGCGCAGCGTCGAGGCAATGTCATCGGCATCGTTGGTCGGGTTGGCGAGCGTGCCCAGCGTCGCGTAGGCGCCGTTGCCGACGACGAGGGCCACGCGCTTGTCGGCCAGCGCCGCGCCCGCCTGCAGGCAAAGCGCCATCGCTGCCAGGATCGCCAGCTTCATTGCCGTACACAGACCTGCGTTCACCCCGCCACCCCCGTTTGCGCGGCAAATATTGATGATCGGCCCTGCCTACGCAAGCAAAAGGCCCGCCGGGTGGCGGGCCTGAAGCAATTCGGCGGTCATCTCGCGGCGTGCTACTCGGCCGCCTGGCGGGTCGAATCCGGATCCTCGGCAACCGGCTCCGGCGCTGCGATGGTGGCCATTTCCGGCACCTCGACGATCTCGCCCTCCGGCGTCATCGCCGTACGGCGCGGCCGGAACAGGCCCGTCACGCCGCCGACCACCCGGCCGGGCAGCGTCCACAGCCCGAGGAAGAAGCGGCCGAACTGACCCTTGGCGACATGCGGCGCGACGATCATCACCGGCACCATCACCAGCGTCAACGCCGTCGACACGAACAGCCCCGAAACCAGCGCTTCCGACAGCGCCACGAACCACGTTCCAGCCAACCCGCCGACCGTGATCTCGCGGCCGATGAAGTCGAACTCGACGTTGAGCGCCATCGGAATGACGCCGAGCGCCGTCACCGTGGCGGTGAGCAGCACCGGGCGCACGCGCTGGCTCACGGTGAGCAGCATCGCCTTGATCGGCTCGACCCCGTCGTCGCGGTTGTAGTGGTTGTAGGTATCGGTCAACACGATGCCGTTCTTCACCACGATGCCGGCGAGGGCGACGATGCCGAGCCCGGTCATGATCATCGAGAACGGCGTGTGCGTGATCGCCAACCCGAGCATGACGCCGGCGAGCGACATCGCCACCGTCGAGATAGTGATCAGCACCTGCCAGAAGCTATTGTACTCGAGCAGCAGCACCAGTGCGATCATCGCGAGGGCAATGAGGAACGCCTTCGAGATGAACGCGAACGTTTCGGCGTTCTGCTGGTCCTGTCCGCCATAGATGATGTGCACGGTGGAGGGGATCGTGCCGGCCTTGATCTGCTCCTGCTCCCACTGCTTGACCAGCTGCACCTTGGCGTCGGCGAGCACCGGCTTGCCGGCGGCGTCGGTCGGGTTGAGGTTGGCCGCCACCGTCATCGAGTAGCTGCCGTCGTAGCGGGCGATCGTCGCGACCTTCCGCACCGGCGTCCGCTGGATGAAGTTGCTGACCGGGATCAGCCCCTGGGCCGTCGAGATGCGCAGCGAGTCGAGCGCATCGAACGTCCGCTGTTCCTGCGGCAGGCGTACGCGGATATCGAGCTCGTCGGTCGAGTCGTCCGGCCGGTAGGAGCCGATCTTCACGCCCGAGGTGACGAGCTGCACATAGGGACTGAGTTCGCGCACGCCGATGCCGTACTTGGCCGCGGCGACGCGATCGATCGTCACCTGCCAGTCGATGCCGGGGGCAGGGCGACCGTCTTCGGCGTCCACCGTATCACCGAGCTGGTTCTCGACATAGTCGCGCAGCTTCGCGACCACCGGGATGAGGTCGTTGTAGTTCTGGCTCTCGACCCGCAGGTTGACGGCCTTGCCGGCCGGCGGGCCGTTCTGCTCGGCCGCGATCTGGATCTGCAGCCCAGCGATGTCCTTGGTCTTGTCGCGGATGTCCTGGAAGATCTGCGCCGCGGGCACGCGCTCGGCCCAGTCCTGCAGCTGCAGCTGGAACGTTCCGACCGTGTCCGGAGGCGAGCTGCCGCCGCCGAAGCCACTGCCGCCGCCAAACGACATCACTGCATCCTTGATGCCCTGCACCGTGAGGATTTTGGCCTCGACTTCGCGCAGCATGTCGCGGATTTCGACGGGCGAATAGTTGCCGCGGGCAATGACGTTCACCGTTCCCTGCTCAGGCTCGGAGTCGGGGAACGCCACGAACCCCGAAGGATGCGCGAACATGAAGATCGCAATGATGATGCCGAAGCCGATCGGCAGCGTCACCAGCGGGTAGTGCAGCAGCTTGGCCATCATCCGCACATAGATGCCGGTGAGGCCGCCCACCTTCTTGGTGTCGAACTTGTCGGGATACATCACGATGTCGGCCTTGGCCTTGGCCACCGGGTCGACATGCGTGCGCGCGATGATCGCGCCGATGATCGGCATGAACACCAGCGCCGACGCGAGCGAGGCCGCCATGACCACGATCACGATCGTGGGCAGGTAGCTCATGAACTTGCCGATGATGCCGGGCCAGAACAGCAGCACAACGAAGGCGCACAGCGTCGTCACCGTGGCCGACACCACCGGCACGAACATTTTGCGGGCCGCCATGATGAAGGCCTCCCGCTTGGGCACGCCCTCTTGCAGCTTTCGTTCCGCGTATTCGACCACCACAATGGGATCGTCGACCAGCACGCCCACGGCGAGTACGAGCCCGAACATGATCATCATGTTGAGCGTCATGCCGAGGATGCCGGTGACGAGGAAGGCGATCATGAACGAGATCGGGATCGAGGTGCCGATCATCAGCGCCGGGCGAAGGCCGAGCGTCGCGACGCACACGATCATCACCAGCGCCACGGCGGTGAGCACCGAGGCCTGCAGCGAGTTGAACAGGCTCTTGGCCGATTCCGACTGGTCGAGCAGGAACGAATGCTGGATGCCGTCGGGCCAGGTCGCCGAGACTTCAGCGGTGACCCGCTTCACTTCATCGACAACGCTGATGACGTTGGTGCCGAGCTTCTTGACGATGCCCAGCGTGATCGCCGGCTTGCCGTTGACGTCGGCGTAGCTGGTTGCGTCCTTGAAGGTCCGGGTGATCTGCGCCACATCGCCGAAGGTGACGACGGTGTCGCCCGACGTCTTGATCGGCAGGCTGTAGACGTCCTGCGCCGTGGTGATCAGGCCGGGAACTTCGACGTTGAACGAGCCCTGGCCCGTATCGAGCGTGCCGCCCGGCACCACTAGGTTGTTCTTGGCAAGTGCGTCGAACAGCTGGCTGGCGGTCAGGTTGTAGGCCTCGAGCCGGTCCATATCGATGGTGACGGCCAGCATCTCGTCGCGCGAGCCGGCAAGATCAGCCGATTGCACTTCCGGCAGCTTCTCGAGCGCCTCCTGCAGGTCCTTGGCCTTCTGCACCAAGGCGCGCTCGGGCACGTCGCCATAGACCGCGATCGAAATCGAGGGGAAGCTGGCGGTCGATACCGTGGTGACGGTCGGCGTCGTGGCGTCGGCCGGCAGCTCGGCGGTCACGCCGTCGAGCTTGGCGCGCACATCGGAGAGCGCCTTGTCCTTGTTGGCGTTGACGTCGAACTCCAGCAGCACCGAAGCGTGGCCCTGCGACGATGTGGTGGTGTAATGCGACAGCCCGTCGATGTCCTTGACGCGATCCTCGATCGGCTTGCCCAGCAGCCGCTCGGCATCGGCCGGCGACACGCCGGTCTGGCTGACCGAGATGTAGAAATAGGGGATGTCGATTGCCGGGAAGCTTTCCTTCGGCAGGTTGAGGTAGCTGATCACACCAGCGAGCAGCAGCACCACCATGACGGTGAGGACGACGCGCGGTGTCCGGAGGACGCGTTCGAGGAAGTTGATCATGACGAAGCGGGCTCCCCATCGACGGTCTTGCCGTCAGCAGTTTTGGCATCGACGATCTGGCCGGGCTGGACGAACTCCTGCCCCACGGTAATCACGTTGATCTTGTAGGGCAGGCCGACGACCCAGACTCCGTCGCGCGTGTCCTTCAGGATGGTCACGGCGTGGAACGCCACTTTGTTGCCCTGCTCGACCGTGCGGATGCCGAGCACTCCGGTATCATCGAGCGTCAACACGGACTGCGGCAGGATATGCACCGGCGCCGTACCGACACTGACCACCGCATCGGCGGTGACGCCGCTGAGGATCTTGCCGTCCGGGTTGGCGACCGTGATCTCGACCGGGAACGAGCGCGTGGCGTCGTCGGCGGTCGAGGCGATGTAGGTCACCTTGCCGTCGGCTTCGCCGCCAGCCACGGTGGTGATCTTGGCGGTGAGCCCGAGCTTGGCGTACTTCATCTGCGCCTCGGGCACTGACGCGACGAACAGCATCGGATCGAGCTGCACCACGGTGGCGCATGGCGCACCCGGCGCCAGCATGGCGCCGACCTGGGTGATCGGGTCCTGCACGGTGCCGGCGACGTCGGTCTTGATCTCGGTGCGCGACAGTTCGAGCTGGGCGCTTTCCAGTGCCGTCTTGGCCGAGGCGAGGGCGGCGCCGGCGGCAAGCGATGTGTTCTGGGCCGCGAGGCCCTTCTTCACCAGCGCCGCGTTGGCATCGAACGCCGTCTGCGCCTGGTCGACGCCGGCCTGGGCCTGCGCCACCGACAGCTTGCGGGCGCCCTGGTCGAGCGTGCACAGCGTATCGCCGGGCTTGACCTGCTGGCCCTTGATGGCGCTGACGGTCTGGACGATCCCCGACGTCTGCGCCACGACCGACACCGTCGAGGCGGCCTTGGTGCGGCCGCGCAGCGGAACTTCGATCGGCTCGTTCTGCGCCGTCACCACCTCGATGCGCACTGAGCGCGGCGCGGAGTCGGCGCCGTTGCCGGTCAGGTCATTGCGTTCGGCGATGGTCTTGGCCGGATCGATCGCGCCTTCGGCGGACACCTTGGTGTTGAGCCCGGATCCTTCGACCGCATCGGTCAGCGGCCCGCCGCTCTTTTCGACCAGCGAGATCACTGGCTTTTCGCCGTTGCCCGGCCCCTTGCCGCCGGTGATCAGCGTACCGCTGCCCAGCCACAGGGCCAGGCCGATGATGATCAGCAGCGCAACGCCGTAGGAATAGATCGCACGCATTGGAAATTGCCCTCTTATTCGGCGGCGGCAGCGGCATCGGGCCGCGCCAGCGCGATCAGTTCGCCCATGTGGGCTTGGATATGGTCACGTGCGAAAGCCATGCAAGACCGGCCGTGTTCGATGATCCAGCGGTCGCCGGGCTGCGCGTGATTGGTGGAAAGACGCTCCATCTCTGCGATGGCGGCGTCGAGGGAAGCCAGACGCTCCCTTAACCGGACCTGAACCAGCGACTGCGGCAGTTCGGCCGCGAAGCGCGCAAACAGCAGGAACTCGCTGCGATACTCGTCCTCGCCCAGCTTCTCGAACAGCGAACTGATGAACTCGCGGCGCCCCAGCTCGGTGATCGAGTAGATCTTCTTGGCCGGCTTGCCGTCCTGCTGCTCGACACGCGAGGTGACGAGCCTGTCGCCCTCGAGCTTCTGCAGCGCCGGATAGATCGCGCCGAAGCTCGCATCGACGAAGTAGGAGTAGTCCCCCTCGGTCGAGAGCTTGCGGATCTCGTAGCCGGTGGCTTCACCGTCATGGAGAATGGCAAGGCAAATGGTGCGGACGTTCATCAGGGGTTCCTGGCAGGCATATGCTGGCCGAACATATGCCGGGCGTATATACGCACACCGGATGCACCGCAACTGCGCCGATCGCATGAAAGCCATGCGAAGTTAATGCAACGCTCGATTCAATGCGTTTTTTGGTCCCACAAGGCCAAATATTGGGCGTCTAGGTAGCCGAATCCGGCACCAGGCGGCGCATTTCGGCTGCTGCGCGGGTGGCGAGGTCCGCACTGGCGGCGGCGACGAAGAACGGGTTGAGGTTGTCGCCGCCCTTGCCGTAGCGCAGCGGATTGCCGTTGATTGCCAACACCTTGCCGCCCGCGGCCTCGAGCACCGCCTGGCCGGCGGCCGTGTCCCACTCGCTCGTCGGCGTGAACCGCGGATAGAGCTGCGCCTCGCCCCGCGCCACCAGGCAGAACTTCAGCGAGCTGCCCACGGAAACGTCGTCAACCACTTGGAAAGTCTCGCAAAATCCATTCAACGCCGCGTGCCCGTGCGAACGCGAGGCGACCACCTTCATCGGCCCGTCGACCACGGTCCGTAACGGCTCGCGCACATCGCGCTCGCTGATTTCGTAGGCGCCAGAAGGACTTCCGACGAACGTCGCGCCCGTCGCCGGGGCCAGCACCACGCCCAGCACCGGCCTGCCACCGCGCACCAAGGCGATGTTGACCGTGAACTCGCCGTTGCGTTTGACGAATTCCTTAGTTCCATCAAGGGGATCGACCACAAAGAAGCTGTCACCG